>DASUJH010000006.1 GCA_036279355.1 Gemmatimonadales bacterium | reverse complement strand
CGGTCGTGAGATAGGTGAACTGCTTCTGCTCCAGCTCGCGCTCGAGGTCCTCGGGCCGGGTGTAAAGCGTCTCGTAGAGAATGGCGTGCCCGTAATCGAACGCGTTGAAGAGCCGGCCGGCGGCGTTGTACCGCTGGAGGACCTTCCAGTTGAAGTCGCCGGGGTAGTAGAACTGCTCGTTGCGCTGGTCCTGGGCGTGCGCTCCGGCCGGGATGGCGAAACTCAGCAGGACCAACGGCACGATGAGGATGCGCGGCATTCGCGGACGTGGCATGACGTGCTCCAACCCGAGGCTATTGTGCGCCGGGCATGAAGCCCGTCATGGCGAAGGCCCAGGAGAATCCGAAGGTGAGAGCGATGTCGGGCCCGATCGAGGAGCGGAGCCGCCGGCTCAGCCCCGCGTCGAGCACGGTGCTGGTGCCGAGCTGGTAGCGCGCGCCGAGCGAGGCGTTGATCTCGGTCGGCGCGCTGGCGACAGGCTGTCGACCGTACACCTCGGCGAGCGCGAGAATGCTCTGGCGAAAGAGCGTGCGGTCGAGCGCGGCGCCGTACGTCCACCGGTCTATTGCCTCGACCCGAGCGAGCCCGTCTTCGCTGCCGAAGCCGCGGCTCACGTTGACGTGGATCCGGTTCCGACCCCACGAGCGCGTCGCGATGAGCTTGAGGCTCGCGCGCACGTCGTCGCCCGCGAGCGAGCCCACGGGCAGCGAGACATCGGTCCTGAGACTCAGTGCCGGAAGCGTCGCCCCCTCGGTATTGAGGTTGTAGAGGACGAATCCCTTGGTGCCGGCCACGCCCCAATCGGTGTTGCCGGCGACGCGCACCGCGGCGAACGGCACCCTGATGCCGGCCTCCGCGTTCGGCATGAAGCCGTACTCCAGCTCGGGCACGGTCAAGTGCAGGTCGGCGCCGTCCACCTCGTGCTCGTAGCGGTAGGGCGCCAGAAACTCGAAGGCGTAGCGCTCGACGGGGTAGGCATCCTCGATCAGCGTGGGCCGGTCGTCGTCGAGATTGCGGTAGTCGAGCTGGGCCCGGGCCGGGGCGGCGCTCAGGAGCGACAGCGCCCCGGCCGCGAGCGCAGCCGCGCGAGAGGACGTCATGGCGATCTGCATGCGCCGCCCGACTGGCCAGTCGATGTGCGCCGCGTCACCGTCGTGGCGCGGCCACCAGTGCACCGTGGCCGGTTCGCGCTCGATGGCCTTCCCTCTCATCGCAACGAGGCGTCCCATGACCCACACCGCCACCCCCTCGATGACCCACGAGATGCAGGATTGCATCGCGAACTGTACCGAGTGCCACAACATCTGCGCCGCCACCGCCGGGCACTGCCTCGACATGGGCGGCCAACATGCGTCGCGCCAGCATCAGACCACGTTGCTCGACTGCGCCCAGATCTGCGCCACCAGCGCCGAGTTCATGCTGCGCCAGTCCGAACTTCATTCCAGCGTCTGCGGTGTGTGCGCCGAGGCCTGCCGCCGCTGTGCGGACGATTGCGAGCGGATGGCCAACGGGGATGGGATGATGCAGCAGTGCGCCCAGGTCTGCCGGCGCTCCCAGCACTCGTGCGAGCGGATGGCCCGAATGTAACTCAGGGGAGGAATCGCGCCCCGAGCAGCCGGTCCAGCACCTGGGTCACCGCCTCCACCGACATCGGTTTCTGCAGGAACGGCTGCGCGGCGTCCAGCTCGCCGCCCAGGAACGCCGCGTCGCGCGGGTAGCCCGACATCCAGGCGACGGGTACCTGCGGATGCTCGGCCGCGAGCCGCTCGCTCAGCTCCCGGCCCCCCATCACGGGCATGATGATGTCGCTCAGCACCGCGTCGACGCCGGCGCCCGACTGCGCAAGCTGGTCCAGCGCCTCCTGGCCGTTCCGCGCGGTGACCACCTCGTAGCCCTCGCCCTCGAGCGTGCGCCGCACCAGCGTGCGCACGACGTCTTCATCGTCCACCACGAGGACGCGCCCGCGCCGCGCCTTTCCGTCTCTGTCCGGCGCGGCCGCCGGAGCCGTGGCGGCCGGAGTCGCGCCCGCCGGAACGCTGGCCGGCGGCTGCGCCAGCGGGAGCAGCGCCGTGAACGTCGTACCGCTCCCCGCGCGGCTCTCGGCCCACACGTAGCCCCGACTCTGCGTCACGATGCCGTGCACCGTGGCAAGACCCAGTCCCGTGCCCTCGCCCGGCTGCTTGGTCGTGAAGAACGGCTCGAAGATGTGCGCCATGTGCTCGGGCGAGATGCCGGCGCCCGAGTCGCTCACCTCGATGGCCGCGTACGCCCCTGGCGCCACCCGGGCCGGTATGCCGTCGGGCGCGGGCACCGTGCGCTCGCCGGTCCGGATCGTGAGCGTGCCGCCGCGCGGCATCGCGTCGCGGGCGTTGATCGCGAGATTCATCAGCACCTGCAGCAACTGGCTCCGGTCGACCTCGACCCAGAGCGGACGCGGCGCCGGCGCGAGCGACATCTCGACGTCCGCGCCGATGAGCCGCTGGATGAGCGGTTTCACCTCCGCCACGGACGCGTTGAGCTCGAGCAGCTCGGGGGTGAGCGTCTGGCGCCGGCTGAACGCCAGCAGTTGGCGGGTGAGACGCGCCATCCCCTCCGCTGCCTTCTCGATCTGATGCAGGTCCTGCCGCGCCGTAGGGCCGAGGCCCTGGTCGAATTCGATGAGCCGGGCAAATCCGGCCACCGCGTGTAACTGGTTGTTGAGATCGTGCGCGAGCCCGCCCGCGAGCCGGCCGAGCGACTCGAGCTTTGCCGCCTGGCGCAACTGCTCCTCGGTCTCGCGGCGATCGGTCACATCGATGGTGGTACCCACCATCCGGACCGCGGTGCCGGCGGCGTCGTAGTACACATCGCCCGTCGCGTGCATCCAGCGGACCTTGCCCCCGCGGAGGATGCGGAACTCGACCGACACATGCGGCCGGCGCTCCTTCACCGCCTGCTCGGTAACGCGGCGCGCCGCGTCGCGGTCGTCGGGATGCATACTCTCGAACCATGCCTCGAGCGTCGGCCGCTCAGCCGGATCGATGCCGTACAACTCGTAGTACTCGGGGGACCACTCGAGCCGGCCCTCGGCCATGTGCCAGTCCCACACCCCGGCGCCCGCCGCGCGCTGCGCCAGGCCCAGGCTCTCCGCCTGCCGCCTGAGCCGGTCCTCCGGGCTGCGCAGCGCATCGTACAGCCCCACGTTCTCGATCGCGTGCGCCGCCTGGTCCGCGTACAACTCCATCAGCCGAATCTCGCGCCCGCTCGGCCGGCGGGGCCGGTCGAAGTGGGTCGCGAGGGTGCCGAGCAACTCGCCGGAACGCGCGAAGAGGGGCGTACAGTAGACGGCGCGGAGCGCGGCCGGCCGCCGCGGCCCCGCCGGCGGACCGACGCGCGGATCGCTGCGGGTGTCTTCGATGATCACCGGACGCCGCTCGGCCGCCACGATTCCGCACGCGGTGCCGGGGCCGATCGGCAGCCGGGCCAGCCGGCCGCGCCAGTCCTTGGGCAGCCCGATGCTCGCAGCCAACCGCAGGTCCCGGCGCTCAGGATCATAGAGCGTGATCGCCGCCGTCGTGGTGCCCTGGAGCTCGGCGGCGGCGTGCAATACGGCGTCGAGCACTTCCGTGAGGTCGAGCGTCGAGGCGAGATGAATCGTGAGCGCGTGCAGCCGCGCGAGATCGTCAGGCGGCGCCCCCTCGCCGGAGGGGGCCGTTGGTGCCCCGCCGGGGCCCGGGGCTGCGTTCTCTAGCGGGTGCGTCCTGTCCACCCGCTAATACTGGGGCGCAGGCACCGGAAAGCAAAGCCGCCCGCGGCACCTGGCGCCGCGGTCACCCGGCGTTGCTTTTCGTGCGCCGCCCGACGCAACTTTCCGCTCCCCTTACGCACAGAGCCCGAGGTACCGCGCCGTGAAGCTCCGCGACCAGCTTTCGCTCGCCGCGCTCACCCTGCTGCTGGCCGCCACCATCGGCGGCTACGTCACGACCGACGTGAGCGGCGGCGCGCAGGCGTCCGGAGACGCGGCGCCGTCCGGGATCATCGACCGGGCCCCGCTCCAGACGGCCCAGCGGCTCGCGGCGCTCGCCACGACGCCGGAGGAGACGAGCCTCGCGCGCGAGGCGCTGCGCCTGGGCGACCATGCCATCGATCTCGAGTTCACCATCGCGTTGCTCGAGGCCGCCGAGCACCCCGCCGACACCAGCGCCAGTATCCGCGAGCTCAACGGGCGGATACAGGCGGCTTCAGAGCGCGTGGCCGAAGATCGAAGCCGGATTGCGCGCCTCACCCCCGGCGGCGCCGGCGCCGATTCGGTCAACGCGGGCCTCGAGCTCGCTAAGGCGCAGCTCGAGCTGCACCAGGGCGAGCTGGCCGACGCGCGCGACGATCTCCTCCGCGCCGGCGGCGATCCGGTGGGCCGCATCCGCGAAATGGTCGCCGATCACGACAGCGCCCAGCACGCGGCGGCCGCCGCGCCCAAGCCTGCCGCCGCGCGCACCGACGCGGCCGCCGCGCCCGGGGTGGACTCGGCCCCGATTACCCACACCGTCCCCATCGGTCTCATCGACAAGCTCGCCGCGTGGCGCGACGTGCGGGCGCGCCAGAAGCTGCTGCGCCAGGCCGCGCAGGAGACCACGAACGGCATCGGCCGCCTCGTGGCCGAGCGCCAGCGCGAGGCGCAGCACGCCGCGGCGGCGGACAGCGCGGCGCCTCCCGCGACACCCGCGGAAGCGCTCGCCCGCACCCGCCATCGCGCCGCCGATCAGAAGGTGCTCGCCGGCCTGACGCAGCGGATCGAAGACCAGGTCGGACTGCTCGACGTCTACAGCCGCTGGAGCGCCGCCACCGCCGTGCAAGCCCGCAGCGCGCTGCACGACGTCTTTCTCGGCGGCGCCTGGCTCCTGCTCATCGTGCTGCTCGTCTTCGCCACCGTCGCGTGGCTCGACCGGCTCTTCGCTCGCCTCTCGCATGACCGCCGCCGGCTGCACACGCTCCGGAGCGTGGCGCGGTTCACCGTGCGCGCGCTGGGTCTCGTCGCCGCGACGCTCGTGCTCGTGGGGCCGCCGAGCCAGCTCGCCACGATCATCGGGCTCGCGGGCGCGGGCCTCACCGTCGTGCTCAAGGATTTCATCGTCGCATTCTTCGGCTGGTTCGCGCTGATGGGGCGGAATGGGGTGCGGATCGGCGATTGGGTGGAGATCAACGGCGTGAGCGGCGAGATCGTGGAGATCACGCCGTTTCACACCGTGTTGCTCGAGACCGGCAACTGGACCCAGGCCGGCCATCCCACCGGCCGCCAGGTGACGTTCAGCAACGCCTTCGCCATCGAGGGGCATTTCTTCAACTTCTCCACCTCGGGCCAGTGGCTCTGGGACGAGCTGGAGTTCGTGCTGCCCGCGGGCAAGGGCCCCGCCGTCGTCGAGGCGATCCGGCGCATCGTCACGACGGAGACCGCCGAGAACGCGCGGCTCGCCGAGGAGGAGTGGAGCCGTGCCAACGCCGCTCGCGGCGTGAGCGAGTTCTCAGCCGAGCCCGCGATCGACGTGCGGCCCGGGGCGGGCGGCATCCGGGTCGTCGCACGCTACATCACGCGGGCCAACGAGCGGCACCGGCTGCGCACCCGGCTCTACCAGGCAGTGGTGGACCTGCTGGGGCAGCCGCCCGCCCTCGCCGCGGCGGTCTGAGCGCCGCGCGCCCGCACCGCCGCTCACCCGCACCGCCGCGCGCGCCGCTCTATCGCCGGGGCTCGGCCACCGCCACGTCCCGTAACGCGCGCGCAAAGGCCGCGGCGTCGCTCCACGGGCCGTCGTAGCGCCGGCCGTTCACGAAGAACGTCGGCGTGCCGTTGACGCCGCTCCGTACTCCGCTCCGGAAATCCCCGCGCACCCGCGGCCCGTACGTCCCCGCCTCCAGGTCGTCGGCGAACCGCTCGACGTCGAGCCCGATCGCCTCGGCGTAGCCCACCAGGTCGTCCGCGCCGAGCGCGCGCTGGTTCTCGTAGAGCGTGTCGTGCATCTCCCAGAACTTGCCCTGCGCGCCGGCGGCCTCCGCGGCCTCGGCCGCGCCCTCGGCAAAGGGGTGCGCGTTCCTGAGCGGGAAGTTGCGGAAGACAAACCGCAGCCGGCTGCCCAGCTCGTGCTGCACCTGCTGCACGGTCAGATACGCCTCGCCGCAGTAGGGGCACTGGTAGTCGCCGTACTCGACCAGCGTCACCGGCGCGTCCTCCGGCCCCACCGCGTGATCGTCGGGCCCCACGGGGGGCGTGAGCTCCGCGTCGCTCATCGTCCGGTGCCCCGCTCGCTCTCGCGCGATTCGGCCGCGCCCGCCGCCGCGTGGCCCGCCGAGTTGTCCCGCGTCCCGAAGGACTCGAGCGCCTGCAGAATGCCGTCGGCCCCCGGGTTCACACCCACCGGCGAGCAGTAGCTCCACCGAATCACGCCCTCGCCATCGATCACGAAGAGCGCCCGCTCGCTGAAGCCGTCGTGCTCGCGATACGCGCCGTAGAGCCGCGACACCTCGCCCTTCGGCTCGAAGTCGCTGAGCAGCGGAAAGTGCAGGTTGCGGCTCTTCGCGAACGCCGCGTGGCACCAGACGCCGTCGACCGAGATGCCGAGCAGCTCGGCGCCGTAGGCGTGAAACTCGGGAAGGATCTCGTTATAGAGGACCATCTGGTCGCCGCACACCGGGCTGAAGTCGGCCGGGTAGAAGGCGAGGATCACCGGCCGCCCCCGGAGCTCGCTCAGCGCGAGCATCTGGTCCGGCGTCGAGTGCAGCGCGAACTCCGGAGCCGGCGTGCCGGCGGGAAGGACGTGCGATGGAAGGGAGCGCGGTGCTGATTCGGGCATCTATGCCTCCTGCCGGACATGCCGGCCGATGTTCGAGCGGATCGCCGTCAATGCGCGTCGACCGGTGCGGAGCGGCGACCCACCGGATTGCGGAGAAAGAGGATCGCGGGCGACACGATGACGAAGCTCCAGAGGAGCAGCATCCACGCGTCGTTGTAGCTCAGCATCGACGCCTGCGCCGTCACCTGCCGGTCGAGCAGCGCGTACGCGCCCTGGCGCGCGGCTACCGGACCATAGCCGTGCGACGTGAGCAGCGCCATGAAGGCCTGCAAGCGCTGCTGCGTGAGCGGGTTCCCGGCGTACACGTTGCTGACGAGATCGACCCGGTGGATCGCCGTATGGGTCGTCACGTACGACGCGAGCCACGCGATGCCGAAGGAACCGCCCAACTGCCGGGCCAGGTTGATGAGCCCCGACGCCTGCTGCGCTTCGCTGGGCTCGAGGCTCGCATAAGCCACGTTGTTGATCGGGGTGAAGAGAAGCCCGAGGCCGGCGCCGCGAATGAGCAGCGCCCAGCGCACGTCGGCCTCGCCGGCGAACACGCTCAGGTGGCCCAGGCGCCACATCGCCCACACCAGCAGCACCACGCCGATCGCGATCAGCACCCGCGCGTCCACCAGCGGCTCGGCGCCGTTCAGCAGGCGGCCGCAGATGAGCGCCGTGGCCGCCGTGCCGATGCCGCCCGGCAGGAGCGCCAGGCCCGTGGCGGTGGGCGTGAAGTGGAGCACCGATTCGGTGAAGAGCGGAAAGATGAAGGTGCCGCCGTAGAGCGCGAAGCCGAGGGCCACGAACAGAAAGATCGACGCCGCCAGCGGCGCGTTCACCAGCACCCGGAAATTCACCACCGGGTGCCGGTTGCGGGGCCAGAGCTCCCAGCCCACCATCCCCACGAGCGACACGCCCCCGATGATCGCCAGCCGGAGAATCCACGGATCGGAAAACCAGTCCTTCCGGTTGCCCTCCTCGAGCACGTACTGCAGCGAGCCCAGGCCCGCGGTGAGGAGCCCGATGCCGAGCCAGTCGACGGCGCCGCCCCGGCGCCGCATCGTGGGCGGATCGCGCAGGAACGTGGTCACCAGGAACGTGGCGACGATCCCGATGGGGATGTTGATGAAGAAGACCCAGTGCCACTGGTAGTTGTCGGTGATCCACCCGCCGAGCGTGGGGCCGAGCGTCGGTGCGGTGATCAGGCCGAGCAGGAAGACGGCCTGCACGATGCCCTGCTGCTCCAGCGGAAAGATCTGCCGGATGGTGGCCTGCGCGGTGGAGAGCAGCGCCGCGCCGCCCGCGCCCTGCACGATGCGCCAGAAGACCAGCTCCACGAGGCCCGTCGAGTTGCCGCAGAAGAACGAGGCGACGATGAAGAGCACGATCGAGAACGTGAGGTAGCGCCGCCGCCCGAACCGCTCGGTCAGGAACGCCGTCATCGGCAGGAAGATGACGTTGGAGAGGATGTAGCCGGTGGCGACCCAGCCGATCTCCTCGCGGGTGGCGCCGAGGTTGCCGGCCATCTGCGGCAGCGCCACGTTCACGATCGTGGTGTCGAGCACCTCCATGATCGCGGCCGTGATGAGGCCGGCCATGATCGCCCAGCGGTGCCGCGCGACGAACTCGGCCGCATCCCGCGCGGCCGCCGCCATGGCGGGCGACTCGCCCTCCGGGCGCCCCGGCGTCGCACGGCCGGCACGATCGATCGAGCTCGTGGTCACCGGGTGTCAGGCGCTCAGGCGCCGCCCACGGCGGCTTCGCCGGCCACGATGGCGCGCACCAGCCGGGCGGCGGTCTCGATCGGAATCGTGCCGGTGTTGATCTGGAGGTCGTACGCGTTGGGATCGTTGATATCGATGCTGTAGTAGCGCTCGAGATAGTGGCGGCGGTCGGCATCGCGCCGGCGGACGTCGGCGGCCGCGGCTTCGCGCGTGCCGCCGGTGCGGCGCGCGATCCGGCGCACCCGCCGCTCGAACGGCGCCGTCACCCGGATCCGGAGCGCGTCACGGCGCCCGCGGAAGATGCAGTTGGCGCCGTGGCCGATCACGACGAGCGGCAGCTCGCGCACCGCCTCCTCCAGCACCGCGCGCGTCGCGGCGACCAGCTTGTCGGGGTCGAGCGTCCGCCACCGCTCGGGCGCCACGGGCGACTCGGCCGGCGCTACGGTGAACGCGGCGGCCACCCGCTCGAGCAGCGTGGGGGGGCGCTCGTCGATGGCCTCGACGTTGGCGCGCCCGCACCCGAGGCGCTGCGCGATGCGGTGCGCGAGATCCCGATCGAGCACCGGCCAGCCGAGCCGCTCGCCCAGAAGCACGCCCAGCTCGCTCCCACCCGCGCCGTATTCGCGGGAGATGGTGAGCAGCCGGATCGGCTCGCCCGCTTTGGTATCCATGATCGCGTCCCTCGGAAGGCCTGCGGCAACGACCCACCACGGTGCGCCGCGGTGGCCGGTGGCGATGTGGCGCCGGTCACCCGCGCTCGAGCTGCGCAGGCGTTCGCCGCATGAACGCCCAGGAATCCTATTCGGGATTCCCCTCACTTCCTATATTCGAGCCATGCCCCGACATGAGCCCGACCCCGCCGTCGCGCGCCGCGCGTGGCCGATCCACGTCTATCGGCTGGGCCAGGAGCCGGGCGACGATCTCTCGGCCGTCACTACGGCCGAGCAGCGCCTCGAGATGGTCGCCATCCTGAGCGCGCGGATGTGGACGCTGACGGGACGGCCGCGGCCGTCATATCGCCGGGCGGAGATGCCCATCCGCGTGATTCGCCCGGCGTGACGGATGATTGGGGGGATCTGCTCGGTGCGCTCACCGCTGCCGGTGCGCGGTTCCTCGTGGTCGGTGCCCATGCCATGGCCGTCCACGGCGTGCCGCGCGGCACCCAGGATCTGGACGTCTGGATCGAGCCGACTCCGGCGAACGCGGATCGCGTGTGGCGCGCGCTTGCGGCATTCGGTGCGCCGCTCGACGATCTGCGGGTCACACCCGCCGATCTATTGCATGCCGGCAGCGTGGTGCAGCTCGGCATCCCCCCCAACCGGATCGATCTGCTCACCGGCCTGAGCGGCCTGCCGGAGTTCGAGGCCGCGTGGGCCGCGCGGGTCGAGCACGCGTTTGCCGGGTGCGTGGTGCCGTTCCTCGGCCGGGCCGCGCTCATCGCGAACAAGCGCGCGAGCGGCAGGCGAAAGGATCTCGCCGACCTCGAAGCGCTCGGCGAGCTTTCGCCGGAGTGACCGCGCGGCACGGCGGCGGTCGGCAACCTGGCGCGGGTCACCCGCGCTCGAGCATGCCCCGATTCCAGCGGCCGAGGTCCGCGGCCGCGTCGTAGGTGGACTGCGCGAACTGGAGCAACGCCTCGTCGGGCGCATCGGCCGTCCGGACCGCTTCGTACGGCAGGATGAATTCGCGCATCGTCCGGTCGTAGCGCGCGCCGGCGGGACGCACAGGATGCTCGGCGTACCCCTCGGGCTCGGGATAGGCATACGAATAGAACGCGGCCTCGGCCGACCCGCCGCCGCCCGGCCAGAACCCGCAACTGCTGCACTCGCGGGAGTAGGCCTCCACCATCACGTAGTCGGGAGTGTTGGGCACGCCACCCGGATGGCGCGGCGCCTCGCGCCCCGAGAATCGGGTCGCCGCCAGATCGAAGCTCCCCCAGAAAAAGTGCACCGGACTTGCTTTGCCGAGGAAGCGCCCGCGGAATTGCTTGAGCACGCGGTCGGCCTGGATCAGCGCGCGCCACCAGCGCTGCGCGGCGTCGGCGTCGTACGCCGCGTGCTCCCGATCCTCAGCGAACGGAATGGCGGTCTCGATTTCGACGGGCACGGGATGGATCTGCGCGTCCACGCCGAGCGACCGGAGCGCCGCCGTGTATCCGGCGTAGAACTCGGCCACCGAACGAGGGGCGAGCGGCAGCGCGGCGGTCGCGCCGTCGCTGGTGCGGAGATAGAGGTGGTGGTCGAGGAAGTCGAAGGTGACGGAGACGGTGCGGGTGCCCGCCGGCATCGCCGAGGTGGTGAGCCCGCGCGGCGTCACGTAGAGCGCCACCTGCCACCACTGGTTCTCCATCGGGGCGAGTGCGAGGCGCGTCTTGCCGACGATCTGGGTCCACATGTGGAGCGTGGCGTACGTGTCCTGCCACTGGGCGAGGGGAAGCCGCGGCCAGGTGGCGGAATTCACCCGGGCCTCACGCCTGCGCGGCCTTACGGCTCTCGAGCGCCCGCCGCACCGTGTCGAGGAGCACCTCGCCCGATACGGGCTTCTGCAGGAACAGCCCGTCCTCGCGCATGGCACCATCCCCGAACGCATCGTCGCGCTGGTAGCCCGACATCCAGACCACGCCCACGGCAGGCCAGGCTTCGGCGAGGCGCCCCCCGAACTCGCGGCCGCCCATCACCGGCATCACCACGTCGCAAATCACGAGGTCCACCGCACCGCCCAGGGCCACCACGCGGTCCAGCGCCTCGCTGCCGTGCCGCGCCTCCCGCACCTCGTACCCGTCGTGCTCGAGCGTCCGCACGATCATCGCGCGCACGGCGTCCTCGTCTTCCACGACCAGGAGCCGCGCCGGGCGCGCAGGCGCACGCCGGCGCTCTTGCCCGTCCGATGGGATGTCAACCGGCTCGCCCGTGAGCGGCAGCAGGACGGTGAACCGCGCGCCGCCCATCGCTACATTCTCCGCCCAGACGTAGCCCTGGCTCTGGCTCACGATGCCATGCACCGTCGCCAGTCCGAGCCCCGTCCCCTTGCCGACCTCCTTGGTGGTGAAGAACGGCTCGAAGAGATGCGGCAGCGCGTCCGGCGGAATCCCGGTGCCGGAGTCCGTCACGACCAGCGCGCCATAGCGGCCGGGCGGCACGGGTGTGCTCCAGGGCAAGGCCGGCCCGCCCACGTCCACCTGCCATTCGCCCAATTCGATCAACATTTCGCCGCCGTCAGGCATCGCGTCGCGGCCGTTGACGGTCAGGTTCATCAGGACCTGGAGGAGCTGGCCCCGGTCCGCCCGGACCCACACCGGCTCGGGTGCGGGCACGAACCGCATCTCGATGTTGGTGCCGATGAGCCGCTGCAGCAGCACATGGCTGTCCCTCACCATCTCGTTCAGGTCCAGCGTCTCCGGCATGAGCATCTGCTGCCGGCTGAAGGCGAGCAGTTGCTGCGTCAGGCTGGCCATCCGGTCGCCCGCCTTGCGGACCTCCGCCAAATCGAGGCGCGAGCGCCCGCTGAGGCCCGCATCGCGGGCCACGAAATCGGCGAACCCGCTCAGCGCCTGGAGTTGATTGTTGAAGTCGTGCGCCAGCCCGCCGGCCAGCCGGCCGATGGCCTCCATTTTCGTGGTCTGCCGCAGCCGCTCGCGCGCCAGCACCTGGGCCGAGATGTCGCGAACGTAACAGACCACGCCGACGCGGCCCTCCGGCAGCGGAATCCGGCTGATCTGCCACTCGTGGTATTCGGTGACGCCCCGATCCCGGCGCTGGCCGCCGCTCTCGGGCGCCACGTACGGCTCGCCCGTCTCCAGCGTGTGGCGGAACCGCCGGACCAGCTCCTCGGCGTGGGCCTCGAGCCAGAGCGCGCGGGCCACCTCACCGAAGTCGCGGCCGATGAGGTCGGGGATGTCGCCGAAGAACGGCGCCGCAGTGGCGTTCACCTCCCGGATCCGGAACTGGTCGTCGACCATGTAGACGCCGAGCGGCGCCTCGGCCACCAGGGTCTCGAACTGCGCGGTCCGGTGGCGCATGGCCTCTTCGGCCTGCCTCCGCTCGGTGACGTCCAACAGCATGTTGACGCCGCCGACGATCCTGCCCTCCCCGTCGCGCAGCGGAGTCGGATAGGGGACGAACCAGATCCGTGTGCCGTCCGGCCGCTCGGCGATGGCTTCGACGCCGTGGGGGATGCGTCCCTCCTTGAGCGCGACGGCCATCGGGCATTGGTCGTGGGGCAGCGGCGTGCCGTCCGGCCGGAACATCTTCCAACTCACGCACCACTGGTCCGTGCCCAGCTCCGGCACTCGGCCGGAGAATTCCACGGCGGCGGGATTGAAGTGGGTGATGCGGCCGTCGGCATCGGTGGTGTACACCGCGGCCGGGAGCGCGTCGATCATCTCGCGGAGGCGCCGCTCGTTCTCGCGCAGGGAGTGCTCGGCGCGTTTGCGCTCCGTGAATTGCCCGATCTGGCTGCCGAAGCCCGTCAGCAGTTGCAGGAGCGCCGGGTCGGGAGGCCGAACGTCGCTGCTGAAAAACTCCAACACGCCCAGCACCCGGCCCGCCAGGATGATGGGAAGGGCAAAGGCGCCGTGGAGCCCCTCCTGCGCCGCAATCGAGGCCCGGGGAAAATTCCAGTCCTGCGTGACGTCGCTGATCCACGCGGGCGCGGCAGTGCTCAAGGCGCGGCCGGGAAGACCGATTCCCGCGGAGAGCGTGCAGCCGCGCGTGGCCGGCTCGAACCGGGGAAAGGCCTTGTCCGAGCAATTCACCAGGTCCACGCAGCGCAGTCGCCCCTTGTCGTGTTCCGCGTCCCAGAACGCCCCGATCTCCCAGTTGGCGGTCTTGCATACGGCTCGAATCAGCTTCGGCGCGGCCTCACGAAGGTCCGACGATTCCGCCAGCACGCGGGTAATGGCGTGCTGGGTCGCGAGTCGGTCGGCGGCCTGTTTCTGCTCGGTGACGTCGCGGGTGAGGCAGCGGGTGTGCATGAATCGGCCGTCGTCCCGATAGACGCTGGAGGTGATGACGACGTCCCGGACAGAGCCGTCCTTGCGGCGGACGCGCGAGGGGTAATCGTGCAGCACCTCGCCGGCCGTGAGCCGCCGAAGGATGTCCTCGATCACCGGCTGGTCCACGTGGAACTCGGCGATGTGCCGCCCGATGTACTCTTCCGGCCGGTAACCCAGCAGCTCCAGCTCGGCTCTGTTCGCGCGCAGGATCGTGCCGTCCGGCCCGACCCAGTGCAGCGGCACGGCCGCATTTTCGAAGAAGTCGGCCAGCTCCCGCTGGTCGCGCGCCGCGCCGTCCACGGCGGCCCGCGGCCGGACCGCGTCCGGCTCGAGTTCCGCGAGGCGATCCCCCGGGCCGGACCGCGACGATTTGACCGATCGGTTGCGCTGAGCGCTCATATGCCGGGCCTGCGAAAAGTCGAGATGGATGGGCGGCCGCCTGCCGCCGTGGTCGCAATCTATGACGCGATCCGGCAACGGCCAAACTTCAGGCGTCCCCGTCCCCGTCCCCGTCCCGCGCCTCCGCGACCCATGCGTCGATCACTTCCGCCGTAGCGTGCGGATCCCGCACCATCGCATAACCCCACCGGCCGAAGCTTCCCTCCTCGTTCACGGCGCGCAGCCAGCGCTGCGCCGCCTGCGCCTTCACCTGCTCCAGCGGATCGGGCCGGCCCTTCACTTCCAGGATCAGCGTGAAACGGGGCTCGCCGGCCATGCGCACCAGGAAATCCGGGTAGTAGTCGTGGTCCTGCCCGTTGTCGAAGTAGGGAATGGCAAACTCGAGGAACTCGTTCTTCACGAACGCCGCGACCCCGGCGTGCCGGTCGAGCCGCGCCGCCACCTGCTGCTCCCAGGAGCCGGTGTGCGCCACCATCAGGTTCACGTGGCTCTTCACGACTTCCATCACCGGCTTGCTGCTCCAGGCGTCGATCTGCGCGGTCGTGCCCACCCGCCGCGCGCCGCGCTCGTACACCGGCAGCTCGGGGCCCTCGCCCGCGGCGCCGTCGGGGCGGATGGCCTGGCGCAGCCGCTCGATAGTGAGGCCGTAGTAGGGTGAGAGAAACAGGTCGAGCCGGTGGGCCGGCGGCACCACGAATACGCGGTCGTCCACGTAGCGCCGCACGACCTGCACGAGTTGCGGAAACAGTACTCCCGCCGGCACCGCCACATCCTCGTGCCGCACCATATCGCGGGTGAGGTCGCGGGCCATCGCGAACACCAGCTCCTGCAGCCGTTTCCCGCGGCGGAAGGGCTCCAGCGTCGTTTCCTTCACCCG
>DASUJH010000005.1 GCA_036279355.1 Gemmatimonadales bacterium | reverse complement strand
CCGTGGACTCGTGCGCGCCAGCTTTCCCTGGCCCACGACGCCGATCGAGCACGAGGCGTTTCGCGGAGTCGTGACCCAGGAGCTTGCGCGGCCTGATCCGCCGCCCGGCCCGCTTCCGATCGAAGGCATCGACGAGCTGCTGCTCATGATGGCATGGTTCCGCGCGCACCCGGAGGCGCTCCGTCGCACGACCCCGCTCGAGCAGTGGGCGGCGTGAGCGGCCGGCAGCGCCAGCCCCCCAGCCGCTAGTCTTCGCCTGCCCCGAGAAGCGCCACGAGCCGCCCGCGCGGCGGAATGCCGGGCTCCAATTCCAGAATGCCCACCGACGGCGGCAGATCGAACCGCCGCCGGCCCGCGCCGCCCGGATTCATCACGGTCACCACCACGTCGACCAGCGTGAGCAACGGCCTGTGTGTGTGCCCGAAGACCAGGATGTCGGGACCGGGAAATTCGGCGTGCAGGCGCTCGGGCGTCGGCGAGCCGAACTGATCGCCGTGGGTCACGACAATGCGGAACCCGTCCAGCTCGACGTGCGCCACCTGTGGCAGGCGGCGGCGCACATCCGTGCCGTCGGTGTTGCCGTACACCGCCGTCACTGGTGCGATGGCCTCGAGCTCGGCGAGCAGGGCGATGGGCCCCAGGTCGCCCGCGTGGAGGATGTGGTCCACCTCGCGAAAGACGTCGAACACCTCCGGGCGAAGCAGGCCGTGCGTGTCGGAGATGACGCCGAGACGCATGCGGCGCTCAGCCCTCCCAGCGCGGCGCGATGGTGATGTCGAGGCCGAGCTGGTCGAGCACCCGCTGCACGATGAAATCCTCCAGCTCCTCGACCTGCGTCGGGCGATGGTAGAAGCCGGGCGCCGCCGGCAGCACCACGGCGCCGGCTTCCGCGGCGGCGGTGAGATTCCGCAGGTGCACGAGCGAGAGCGGCGTCTCCCGCGGCACGAGGATGAGCGGGCGGCGCTCCTTGAGCGTCACGTCGGCCGCTCGCTCGACCAGCGAGCGGCTGGTGCCGTGCGCCACCGCCGCCACGGTGCCCATCGAGCAGGGGCAGATCACCATGCCGCTCGTCCGCTGGGAGCCGGAGGCGGGGAGCGCGCCGCGGTCGCCGTCGAAGAAATGGCGCACGCTGGTCCAGTCGCCGCCGGTGGCGGTGCGCAGCTCGTCGATCGACTCGATGCCGCATTCGGCCTTGAGCAGCCGCGCGCCGTGCTCGCTCACGATGAGCCAGGTGGGCACGTGGTGCTCCACGAGGACCTCGAGCAGCCGCACTCCGTACGGAGCGCCGGAGGCACCGGTCATGGCGAGCACCGTCGGATGGCGGCTCACGGGCGCCTCACGCGACGAGCCGGTCCGCGAGCGCGAACCCGAACACGGTGAGCGACATAACGCCGTTCATCGTGAAGAACGCGAGGTCGAGCCGGGAGAGATCGCCGGGGCGCACGAGGCTGTGCTCGTAGCAGAGGATCGCCGCCGCGACGATGAGCCCCACGTAGTAGAGCCCTCCAAACCCGGCGCCCCAGCCGAACAAGGCGAGCGCCGGAATCGTGATGCCGTGAAGGAGCTTGGCCGCGAGGATGCTGCGTGGGATGCCGAGCCGCACGACCGCACTCCGGAGCCCATGCGCGCGGTCGAAACTTGCGTCCGGCATGGCGTAGAAGATGTCGAACCCCGCCACCCAGGTCGCGACGCCGACCACGATGGCGACGAGCAGCCACGCCGGGTCACTCCAGCGGCCGGTCACCGCGAGGTAGCCGCCCACCGGCGCGATCGCGAGCCCGAGCCCGAGCCAGAGGTGCGGCCACCAGGTGAAGCGCTTGGAGAGGCTATATACCATGATCCATGCGATCGCCACGGGACTCAATGCGAGGCAGAGCGGATTGAGCAGCGCCGCCGCGGCGACGAACAGCGCGGCCGCCACCACGACCGACGCCCATGCCTGCGCCGGTGTGAGCGCGCCGCGCGGCAGCTCGCGGCTCTGCGTGCGCGGGTTCCGGGCATCGTACCAACGATCGGCGATCCGGTTGAACGCCATTGCCACCCAGCGCGCGGCCGAGAACGCCACCACGACGAGCGCCACCACGCGCCACGTCACCGCCGCACGCCACGACGCGGCGAGCACGCCCAACAGCGCAAACGGCAGCGCGAACACGGTGTGCGGCAGCTTGACCAGATTGGCGTAGCGGACGACCAGCGATTCGCCCGCGAACGTCTGCCCCTCGCGCGCCGTCACGGCCGGCGCCGCGGCTCGAGCGAGATGCCAAGCTTGCTCCACATCTGGTCCACGCGGCGGCGGGTCTCGTCGTCCATGCGGATCCTGCCGGGCCACTCGCGGGTGAAGCCCTCCTCCTTCCACTTCCGCGTCGCGTCGATCCCCATCTTGCTCCCGAAGGTGAACCCTCGGCTCGCGTGGTCGAGCACGTCCACGGGACCGGGGGTGAACCGCACGTCGCGCTCGGGATCGATGTGGTTGAGCGCCACCCACCAGGCCTCGTCGGGGTCGCGCACGTTCACGTCCTCGTCGACCACGACGATCACCTTGGCGAGCGACATGAGCCCCTGCCCCCAGAGCGCGTTCATCACCTTGAACGCCTGCCCCGGATACTGCTTGTCGATCGCCACGAAAACGAGATTGTGGAAGATGCCGGGCGCCGGCATGTGATAATCCACGATCTCGGGCACGGTGAGCCGGAGGAGCGGGAGGAAGATCCGCTCGGTGGCGTGACCCAGGTAGTAGTCCTCCATCGGCGGGCGGCCGACGAGTGTCGCGGGATAGACCGGATCGCGCCGCATGGTGAGCGCGGTGACGTGGACCTTCGGGTAGTAGTCGGCGAGCGAGTAGAACCCGGTGTGGTCGCCGAACGGGCCCTCGAGCACGAGGTCCTCGGCGGGATCGATGTATCCCTCGATGACGATCTCCGCCTCCGCGGGCACCTCGAGATCGGAGCTCACGGCCTTCGTCAGCTCGACCGGCGCGCGGCGGAGGAAGCCGGCGAAGATGAACTCGTCGATCGTGGGCGGGAGCGGCGCGGACGCGGCGTAGATGCTCGCCGGGTCTCCGCCCAGCGCGATCGCGACCGACATGCGCTCGGCGCGCGCGGCCATCCCGCGCCAATGCGCGGCGCCCACCTTGTGCCGCTGCCAGTGCATCGCGAGCGTGTCGCGGCCCAGGACCTGAACGCGGTACATCCCGACGTTGCGGACGCCTCGCACGGGGTCGGTCGTGATCACCATCGGGAGCGTGATGTAGCGTCCCGCGTCGCCCGGCCAGGTGGTGAGAAAGGGGATATCGTCGAGGGTCACCGCGCCGCCTTCGCGCACGATTTCCTGACACGGCGGCTTGCCCCCGCGCACCTTCGGCGGAAACTTCGCCAGCTCGGCGAGCTTGGGCAGCATGGCGAGCTTGCCCAGGATGCCCTCCGGCACCTTGAGCTCGAGCATTTCGGTGATGCGGTTGCCGATCTCGTCGAGATCCGTGGCACCGAGCGCCAGGCAGATACGGCGCATCGAGCCGAAGAGGTTGATGGCGACGGGATGCGCGCTCCGGCGGTCGCCTTCGAGCAGCACCTGCTCGAAGAGGAGCGCGGGCCCGCCGCCCGCGCTCTTCATGCAGCGGTCGGCGATCTCGGCGATCTCGAGTTTGGCCCGCACGGGATGCTCGATGCGGGCCAGCTCGCCTTGGGAGTCGATGGCGCGGATGAAGTCGCGGAGGTTGTCGAATGCCATCAGCGGGTCCCGATGTGGAGGGCCGTCACTCCGCCGGCAAAGAGCCGGTAGCGCACCCCAGAAAAGCCCGCGGCCTCGAGCCGGCGGGCCAGCTCGCGCGGGCCCGGAAAGGCGCGCGCCGACGCTGGTAGCCAATCATAGGCTGTCGTATGTTTCGAGACCCAACGACCGACGAGCGGCACGACCCGCTCGAAGTAGATGCGGTGGGCCGCGCGCATCGGCTGCCAGGGCGGAGTGGACACCTCGAGCAGCACGAGCCGCCCGCCGGGTTTCACCACGCGCGCCGCTTCGGCCAGGCCGGCGTCGAGATCGACGAGGTTGCGAACGCCCCAGCCGATCATCGCGCCGTCGAACGCCGCATCGGGAAAGGGGAGCTCCAGCGCATCGGCGTTGACGGGTGCCACGCGCGCGGTCTTGGTGCGGCCCAGCTCGAGCATGCGGCGCACGAAATCGGCGCCCACGATCCGCCCGTGAAATCCCGGCTCGGACGCGAGCGCCGCGGCAAAGTCGAACGTCCCGGCGCAGAGATCGAGGTACATGCCGCCGGGCACCCGCTCCCAGCCCAGCTCGGCCACGGCCTTACGACGCCATCCGAGATCGAGCCGGAGCGTGAGCAGCCGGTTGAGCCGGTCGTAGGTCGGCGCGATCGCGGTGAACACTTCCCGGACATACGCCCGCTTATCGGCCCCGCCCGTGACCGGTAACTTCTGATCCGAGGCTAACATAGGCGCAGAATGTAGCCCGCGGGAGAACCGCTCCGCAAGCGCGAGGTCCGGCTGTGGCCGAGCGTAAGGCGGAGCTGGCCGCGCGCACGGACCAGGAGATCGTCGCCCTCGCGCGCGCGGGACACGAGTCGGGGTACCGCGAGCTGATCCGGCGCTACGAGCGGCCGCTCTTCTCGCTGCTCTACCGCATGGTGCGCGACCGCGAGCTGGCCGAGGATCTGGCGCAGGAGACCTTCATCAAGGTGCTCAACGCCATCGGCTCGTACCGGCCCGAGTTCAAGTTCTCCTCCTGGATCTTTAAGATAGCCAACAACGCGGCCATCGATCACCTGCGCCGGCGCGAGCTCGACACGCTCTCGCTCGAGGGCTCGCCGCACGCGGAGACGCCCGAGGCCGTCGAGGCCACCGCACTCCAGGTGGGCGCGCGGCAGGAGTCGCCGCTCGACACGGTCGAGGCGATGGAGCTGGGCGGCGCGATCGAAGCGGCCATCGGGCAACTGCGCCCCGAGTATCGCTCCTGCATCCTGCTCCGCCACGTCGAGGGCCGGCCTTACGAGGAGATCGCCCAGATGCTGGGCCTCCCGCTGGGTACGGTGAAGACGTACATCCATCGCGCGCGCAATGAGCTGCGAGAGGCGCTCGCGCACCTCCGCCAGTGAAACCTTCCCACAGCGCCCACCGTAAAGGGGACCACTTATGACCGGCCTGCCCGCCCCACATCTCACTCCGGACGACATCGATGCATGTCTGGCCGGCACGCTGCCGGCGGCACGCGCGCGGCATCTCGCCGCGTGCGCCGAGTGCGAGCAGGCGGTGCAGGCGGAGCGCGAGCTGGCAGACGTGCTCGCGCGGCTGCCGCTCTTCACGCCGAGCGCCGGGTTCGACGCGCGGGTGATGGCGGCGGTGCGGGTGCCCGATCCCTTCGCGCTGCGCTCGCTCGGGGCCGCGCTCGGGTCGACGCGCGGGCGGCTCCTCGCCACGCGGCGCTCGGCCGCGCTCACGGTGGCGTGCGCGCTTGCGCTCGTCGCGTCGATGGGCACGAGCGCCGCGTGGGTGCTGGCGCACCGGGCCGTGTTCGCCGGCGCCGAGCAGTGGCTCACGGCCGACGCCGTTCAGTGGGCGTGGGCCTCCCTCCGCGGGCTCGCGCTCGACCTGATGGGCCAACCGTGGTACGGCGGCGTGCGGAGCCTCATCGAGGAGCCGGGCAAACTGGCGCTCCTCTCCGCGCTCGCCTCGCTGCTGTACGTGGGCGGGCTGCTCGCGCTCCGGCGGCTCCTGGCAATACCGGCGCAGCGGGTGGCCCATGCGAGCGTGTAAGCGGGCGCGCGAGGGCTCGCGCATCGTCCGGCTCCGGCGCGCGGCCGGGCGGCTCGCGGCCTCACAGATTGCGGCCGCGTTGATCTTCGCCGCGCCGGCGGCGGCACTCACCGCGCATGGCGGGTGCGGCGGCGGCCTGGTGGCAGCGGTGCGCGATTTCGTCGTCGGACAGCTTACGCCGGCGGCCGGACATTCGCAGACGGACCACCTGGCGCCGCGACTGGTGCCGCCATCCGATCCGGGCGGCCCGAGCGTAGACCTCACCGATCTGAGCCATCCCGAACTCATCGAACGCCGCATTCACGACGCCGCGCCCAGGCTCGACTCCGCGCTCCGGCTCACCGTCCCGAACGGCTCCGCCCGCCTGGGCGACTATACGATCGGCTCGGCGGAAACGGTGACCGGCCACCTGCTTGTGATGGAAGGCGACGCCGACGTTTACGGCAAACTGCTCGGCAACCTGGTGACGCTGGACGGCGACGTCGTGGTGCACCCGGGCGCCGTGGTTTCGGGCGACGTGCTGGCGCTCGGCGGCGCCGTGACGGCGGCGGCCGATGGTATCGGCGGCGAGGTGCGGACGCTGCAAGCAAGGCCGCCGCGGGCCCCTGCTCCCGTGGCGCAGACGGCGCCCTCCGGGCTCGTCACGACGGGACGCGACATCGCGGGCGTGATCGGCGTCTTCCTCGCGCTGCTCACGATCGGCGCGGGACTCGTGCTCTTTGCGCGGCCGCATCTCGAGATCGTCTCCGACACGGTGTCACATTCGTTCGGCCGCTCGCTCGTGACCGGGCTGCTGGGCCAGATCCTGCTGCTGCCCACATTCGGGATGCTCGTGGTGGGGCTCGTGCTGAGCGTCGCCGGCATTCTGCTGCTGCCGTTCGCGGTCGTCGTGTACGTGCTGCTCGTGATCGTGGGCGTGCTCGGCGGATACCTGGCGGTGGCGCATGCCGTGGGCGAAACGTACGTGCGCCGGCGGATGGCGCGCGGCGCGGCGCTGGGCTCGCCCAACAGCTATCGATATCTCCTTGCAGGGCTCGTTGGGCTTTTCATCCTGTGGGCCGCGTGGGCCATCTTCGGCTGGGTGCCGCTCGCCGGAGAGCTGATCCGCGGCGCCGCGGTGCTCGTGACGTGGCTCCTCGCCACCGCCGGATTCGGTGCAGCACTGCTGAGCCGCGCGGGGCTCCGCGCAAACTTTGCCGGGCGGCTCATTCCGGCCGAGGCACTCACCGACGAGTATCTCTGGGCAACGCCGCAGTTCGGGGTGCCGGCCGCGCGCCGGCCCGAGCGAGGCACCGGCCGCGGCACGGGCTCGTCCTGACGACGGCTTTGGTCGGTGTTAGCTTGGAGTGGAGCCACTGACATGTCGCCACTCCAGACCCTCGGCTTTGCGCTCGGCACGTCGTTCGCCTCGGGGCTCAATCTCTACGCCACCGTCGCGACCGCCGGGCTGTTGCAGTACTTCGGCATCGTGCAGTTGCCGCCGTCGCTCGCGATTCTGGCGCAGCCGGTCGTGTGGGGGCTCGCGCTCGGGCTCTTTGCCATCGAGTTCGTCGCCGACAAGATTCCCGCCGTGGACAGCGTTTGGGACGCGATCCACACGTTCATCCGGCCGCCGGCGGCGGCGCTCATCTCGTACAGCGCGTTCGGGAATGTGCCCGAGGGGTGGAAGATCGGCGCGGCGCTGCTCGCGGGGAGCGTGGCGCTCACGTCGCACGGGGCCAAGGCGACGACGCGGGCGGCGGCGAATACGAGTCCGGAGCCGTTCAGCAACTGGGCGCTTAGTCTGTTCGAAGATGCCGTGGCGATCACCTTGTCGTGGCTGGCCACGGTGCATCCGATCATCAGTGGCGCGATTGCAGTTGTGCTGGTGGTGGTGTGCGCCTTTGTGATCTGGGCGTTGCTGGGGTTCTTCAAGCGGGTGTTCGCGTGGTTGAAGGGCGGACCGGTGGTGACGGCGCCGTCTTCATGACTGCGACGCA
>DASUJH010000004.1 GCA_036279355.1 Gemmatimonadales bacterium | reverse complement strand
TCCTCCAGCGGTACAACGCCGCCGGCCGGCTCTTCAACGCGTTCGATTACGGGCACGCCATTCTCTACGAGACGCTTTACACCCGGCCCGAGGACCTCGAGCGCGAGCTGGAGCAGAAGCAGTTCACCTATCTCACGACCGACCTGCTGGTCCACCCCCCGCGATTCGCCATCGCCGAGGAGGTGATCGAGCCGAGCTACGCCAAGATCGCGTGGAAGGCCAAGCTCATGTTCGACTGGGCCCACGTACTGCATCGGCAGATCTACGACATCTATGCGGACGAGCGCCTCTCACCCGCGGCGCGCGACTCGCTCATCGAGCGCATCACCGATTACTACCTGAGCAACACCGGGTCGGCCTTCGTCGCGGTGCCCAAGTCGATGACGCTGATGGACGGGCAGTACTACAGCCAGGCGTTCCGGAACGGGTTCCCCAAGTTCAACGGGCTCATCTGGGCGTACCACTGGCTCCAGGTGGGGCTCTACGAGCCGCTGATCGTGGGGCGGACGACCGGCGAGAAGAAGGCGGGTGTCCAGGCGGCGGTCGCGCGCTTCTGGACGATGGTGAAGGACCCGCCGCATAACTTTCCCAGGACCATGCCGATGACCGCGGCCGTGGCCCCGCACTTCGCCGCCGCGCATCCGCGCGCCGCGGCCATCTTCGACAACCTGCACATGATGCACGACATCATCTCGGACATCCTCGCGTCCGACAAGGTGCCGCACGACCGGAAGCGCGAGGTGATCTACGCGGCGCTCGCCGAGTACCAGGACCCGGCCCGCAACGTGACGACGCCCGACGAGTGGCACATGCCCGGCATGACGGCGGATTCCACCATGCGGATGCATCGCTGATGGCGGTCGCGCGGCGCCGGCGTGCGCCGGCTCACACCCGGACGCCGATCGCTGCCGCTACCTTGACGCAGTCACAACCTCCGGAGAACCCGATGCCACGTTCCTCCGCCGCCACGGCCGATACCGTCCAGGTCAGGGCCCCCGACGCGCCCAGGCACTCGGCGCCCATCACGCTCACGTCCACCACGTTCGAACCCGGCGGCACGCTGCCGGACAGCATGGCCGCCGACCAGTGCGGAGGCGAGAACCGATCGCCCGCGCTTTCGTGGAGCGACTTTCCGTCCGAGACCCGCAGCTTCGCGCTCACGATCTTCGATCCCCACGCACCGACCGGCAGCGGCTTCTGGCACTGGGTGGTGTTCGACCTCCCGGCGAGCGTCACCCGCCTCGACGCCGGTGTGGGCTCGAGCGCATCCCCCGGCGGTGGGCGAACCGGCCACAACGACTACGGCCAGAGCAGGTACGGCGGTCCCTGTCCGCCCCCGGGCGACGGCCCGCACGATTACGTGTTCACGGTGTACGCGCTGGACCTGGCAAAGGTGGATGGTGCCGGCCCTGAGACGACGGGCGCGAAGCTCAATTTTCTGATGAGGGGACACGTGCTGGCAAAAGGGGTAGTGCAGGGCAAGTACGAAAGGCGGTAAGGAAGGCAAGGCGGCAAGGGAAGCTCCGCTTCGGGAGCGGCCTGCAAGGGGGCGGGGGCGGAGCCGACTGTGTGCTTGTCGGCGGAGCCCCCGCTCCCTTGCAGGCCGCGACCCCCGCGCGAACTCCGGCGGCGATTCTTCCCACCTCTACCGCCTTCCTTGCTGCCCTACTCGCTTGCTCTCCTTACATCCTCTGCTGCTGCGTTCCCCCACTGCTGCGCGAGCTCCCGGCCCGCCATTCCTGCTTTGCCGTCTGCGCGGACTTGTCGAGCCGCACCTCCTGCCCCACCTCCGATACCCAACTGAGCGGGATGAAGTGATGCTCGCCGCCCGACGCAGGGTCGTCCCTGGTGAGCTTGATGCGGTCGTTGCCCTCGACGTGATCGACGGTGCCGACGTGCTGGCCGTCGGAGCCGACGACTTCCATATGCTCGCGGATGTTGGATGCGTTGACCATCGTTGCCTCGATGTATGCGGTGATTGTCGGTACTCTCTGCGGACGCGCGGCCGCCGGTGCGCGGCGCTGTGTGCGGATCGGCGTACGGGTGTGCGTCAGCCTCCCGGTAACCTATTGCCGCGTCCGAGCCGATCCCGTGAGCCGCGTCACCCCGCCGGCGCACGCGCGGTGCCACCGTGGATCGAACCGCGCTCGGAGGCGTCGCCATGGCCATGCAGTTGCAGGAGATTCATCCCGCTCTGGTTCACTATCCGCTCACGCTGCTTCCGGCGGCGCTGATCGCCGACGCGATAGGCAACGCCAGCGACGGCACCGGCGGCCGCGCGCTGCGCGAGGTCGGCCGCTGGGGTATGGCGCTCGCCGCCGGAAGCGCCGCGCTCTCCGCGGTGTTCGGGCTCGTGGCGCAGGAGGAGTCCAACGCCGAAGGCGAAGCGCGCGACATCCTCGTCACCCACCGCACGCTGAACGTGATGCTGGTGTCGGCCGCCACCGGCATGGCCTGGTGGCGCTGGAACCGCCTCCGCGCCGAGCCCGGCTACCTCGCGCTCGGCATGGGTGCGATCGCGGCGCTCGGCTACAGCGCCTATCTCGGCGGCAAGATGGTGTACGAGCACGGCGTCGGCGTGGCGCCGGCGGACGCGGCCGCGCGCCGGTCGCCCGAGCTCACGGCGGGCATGTTTGGCCGCGCGGCGCGCGCCATCGGCTCCGATGTGGCGAGCGGGGTGCGCCACGTCGCGCAGGACACCGCCGGCGGCGCGCTCCTGCCATGGCTCACCCACTCGGACGGCGCCGCGTAGCATCCCCATAGACGGGGCCGCATGGCCGGCTACGTTTGGGCCATGCGGGTGCTCCTCGCCGAGGATGATGTCGAGCTCGCGGGGGTCCTGGTCGAGGGCCTCCGCGAGCAGCACATCGACCTGGTGCCGGCGGCGGACTTTCATGCCGCATCCGCGCGCGCCTCGCTCGGCACCTACGACGTGATCGTGCTCGACGTCATGCTGCCGGGCGGCAACGGCTTCGACCTCTGCGCGGCGCTCCGCCGCCGCGGCCTCACCACGCCGATCCTCATGCTCACCGCGCGCGACGCGGTGGACGACCGGGTGCGCGGCCTCGAGGCCGGCGCCGACGACTACCTCACCAAGCCGTTCGCCTTTCGCGAGCTGGTGGCGCGCATCCACGCGCTGGCGCGGCGGCGCCCCGCGCTGCTTCCCGCCGAGCACCGGATCGCCGACCTCGTGGTGGACTTGGGCTCGCGCGCGGTGCGGCGCGGCGGCCGCCCGATCGAGCTCACCGCGAAGGAGTTCGCGCTCCTCGAGTTCTTCGTGCTCAACGCCGGCGCGGTGGTGGATCGCGCCGCCATCACCGCGCACGTGTGGGACGAGAACCACGATCCGTTCACCAACGTGCTCGAGGTGCTGATCCGCCGGCTCCGCCGCAAGATCGACGACGACTTCGAGCCCAAGCTGATCCACACCGTGCGCGGCGCCGGGTATCGCTTTGGCGCGTGAGCCGCTTCGGCGCGAGTCCCTCGGGCGCGAGTCCCTCGGGCGCGAGCCACTCCGGCGCGAGCCCCTCACGCGCCTGCGCTGGAAGCTCACCGGCTGGTACGTGGCCACGCTGGCGCTCGTGCTCGTGGCGCTGGGCGGGCTTCTCTTCGGCGTGCTGGTGCACCTCGCCGCCGCGGACCTCGACGCCTCGCTCCACGCGGCCGTGCGCGAGATTGCGAGCGCCGCCGGCCGGCGCGAGCGCGAGATCGCGATGACGGGCGGCGGTGCCATTGACGCGGTCGAGGAGCTGCGGATTCCCGGCCGCGGTCTCTATCTCTTCGACCTGTCCGGCCACCCGGTGACGCCCGCCGCGGCGCCCGATTCGCTGCAAGCCGTCGCCGCGCGTGCAGGGGCCGACGGAAGCGCCGATGGGCGCTGGCGCAATGCGCCCGCGAGCGCAGCCGGGGGGACCGGTCGCGGCAACCTCGAGATCTACGCCGAGCGGTTCGCGACGCCGCGCGGCGCCAGTTACGTGGCGCTCGCCACCGCCGACCGCGCGGCGCTCGACGAACGCTACGCCGCGCTCATGGGCGCCTTCGGCGGGGTGGCGCTGCTCGGCCTCGTGCTGGTGGCGGGCGGCGGGTGGCTTCTGGCCGGCCAGTCGGTGCGGCCGGTGCAGCAGAGCGTGGCGTACATGCGCCGCTTCATGGCCGACGCGGCGCACGAGCTGCGCACCCCCATCGCCGTGCTCCGCACCCGCGCCGAAGTCGCGCTCCAGCGCCCTCGCACGCCCGACGCCTACGTCGCGGCGCTGGAACAGGTGGACCGCGAATCGGAGCGGCTCGGCGCGCTGGTGGACGACCTCCTCACGCTCGCGCGTGCCGATGCGGGGGAGCGGCCGGTGCGGCGCGAGCGGGTGCGGCTGGACGAGGCCGTGCTCGATGCGGTGGCCGCCGCGAGTGCGCTGGCCGAGCGGCGCGGCGTACGCGTGGATGCGGGCGGGATGGACGAGGTGTCGGTCGACGCCGACCCCGCGCTGGTGCGGCAGCTCGCGATGATTCTGCTCGACAACGCGATCAAGTTCAGCGAGCCGGGCGGCGTGGTCGAGGCGAGCGTGTCGCGCGACGGCAAGAGCGCCGGAGCAGGGCAGGGCCACAGCGGCCACGCGAGCGGTCCCCAGCTCACCGTGCGCGACGCGGGGCTTGGCATCCCGCCGGCCGAGCTGCCGCACGTCTTCGACCGCTTTTACCGAGGCGACGCGGTGCGCGGCACCACCGGCGGCGCGGGCCTCGGGCTCGCGATCGCGCGGTGGATCGCCGGCGCGCACGGGGCGACGATCGACATTGCGTCGGCGATGGACGAGCGCACCGCGGGCGAGCGCGCGGCCCGCGGCGACGGCGCCGCGCGCGCCGGCCAGCAGCCCCGCGGCACCACCGTGCGGGTGACCTTTCCGGAGCCCGGGCGGCGGCTGTAATCCTGGCGACAGCTTCGGCCGCTAAGCTTTGCCGCCATGACGAGGCGAACGTGGGCGCTCGCGTGCGCCGCCCTGCTCCTCGCCGGTGCGGCGACGGCGCCGTGCGCGGCGGGTCAGGCGCCCCAGGCGGCGCTCGGCGCGCCGGGTGATCCGGCGCGCGCGGCCGTCATCGAGTCTCGCGCCATCGCCCCGCGCGCGCTCACCCGCGAGGAGGCCGTCGCCCTTTCGCTCTCGCAGGGCTCGCGCGCGGCGCTCGCCGCCGCCGCGGCACGGGCGGCCGCCGCCCGGCTCGTGACCGCGGGCGCCGTCGCCAATCCCACGCTCAACGCGAGCTACAGCAAGTCGGTCCCTCGTTATCACGCCACGGTCGACCTGCCGCTCGACGTTCTCCTGCTCCGCCCGCTCCGGGTCGCCGCGGCGACGTCGGCGAGCGAGGCGGCCGGCGACCGGCTCGCCCTGGAGCGCGCGCTGGTGCGGCTCACCGTCGATACGCTCTACACCACCGCGGCGGCGGCGGCAGTGCACGCGCGACTCGCGGCGCGCAATGCGGCGGCCGCGGAGAGCCTGCTCGTCGCCGCGCGCATCCGGCGCGACGCCGGCGACGCGAGCGACCTCGACGTCGAGTTGGCGCGCGTGAGCGCGGGGCAGGCGGCCAACGCGGCGGCAAGCGATTCGCTCGCGGCCATTGCCGGCCTGCTCGACGTGCAGGCCGCGCTCGGTATGCCGGCGGGCGAGGTGAGCATTGCGCTCGCCGATTCGCTCGCGCTGCCGGCGCCGGACTCGCTCGCGCGGCTGTCGCGCGGCGGAGCGGCCGCCGGCACCCCGCTCGCCGTCTCCGCGGCGGAGCACGATGTCCGCGCGGCCGAGCAAACCATCCGAGTCGAGCGCCGCGGCGGCTGGAGCGGGCTTGCGGTCCAGGCCGGCGTCGAGGCCTACGATCCGACGGGAAGCGAGACCGGCGTGCTGCCGACGGTGGGCCTGAGCCTTCCACTTCCGATCTTCCGCGCGCACCGCGGTGACGTGGCGCTCGCGATGGCCGAGCGCGACCGGGCCGCGCTCGAGTTGGCCGTGGCGCGCCGCGAGAGTGCGGGCGCCGCGGCGCGCGCCGAGCGCGAATTGAACGCCGCCGCGGCACGAGCGGAGCGTGACCGCGACCTCGCGGCAAGCGCATCGCGTCTGGCGGCGCTGGCGGTCCGGGCGTACGGCGAAGGCGCGTACGGACTGGCCGCGGTGCTCGAGGCCGAGCGCAATGCGCGCGAGTCGCTGGCGCAGTTGGCCGACGACACCGCGGCGGTGCTGCGCGCGTCCGCCGTGGTGCGCTTTTACTCGGAGGCGACGGCGCCATGATCGGTCGCGCGTTGCCTGCCGCGTGGCTCGCGGCGTTTCTGATTGCCCTCGCCGCCTGCCACGGCTCCGGCGCCCCGGATGCTTCGGCTGACAGCACCGCGGTGCCGGTCGTCGGCGCCACCACCGCCGTCGCGCAGCGCGAGCCGTTCACCCGGACGATTGACGCCATCGGCACCGTGGCGGCGCGGCCCGGGCACATCGCCCAACTCGCCGCGCCGGGGCCGGCACGCGTGGCGCGAGTGTACGTGGCGCCGGGCGAGGCGGTGGCCCGCGGCGCGCCGCTCGTCGCCTTCGATCAGGCGCCGTTCGAGGCCGACGCGCGGAGCGCGGACGCGGCGCTCGCGGCGGCCGAGCGCGGCAGCGAACGGGCGCAACGGCTCACGGAGGCCGGCATTCTTCCGCGCAAGGATGCGGAGCAGGCCGCGGCCGCGCTGGCGCAGGCGCGCGCGAACGCGGAAGCGGCCCGGCGCGCGCGCTCGCTCTCGACCTTGCGCGCGCCGATCGCCGGCGTGGTGACCCGGCTCGACGCCGTGCTCGGCGCGAGCGTCGATCGCGGCCAGCCGATGGTCGAGGTGGCCGACCCCGCCGCGCTCGACATCCTGCTCACGCTGAGTCCGGCCGACGCGGCGCGCGTCCGTCGGGGTGCCGCCGTCACCCTCTCCGCCGGCCAGCGCGCGAGCGGCGAGCCGCTCGGACAAGGCCGCCTGCTCGACGTGGCCGCCACGGTGGACTCGGCATCGGGCGGCGTCGTGGCGCGGGTGCGCGTCGCCCGGCCGGCGCGTCCGCTCCGGATCGGCGAGACGGTGTTCGGGCAGATTGCCATCGGCACGACCGCGAGCGCCGTGACGGTGCCGCCCGAGGCGATCGTGCCCGACGGCGAGCACTACCAGGTATTCGTGGTCGACTCCGCCGGCATCGCCCACGCGCGGCAGGTGACGGTGGGCGGCCGCACCGCATCGACGGTCGAGATCACGAGCGGCCTCGAGGGCGGCGAAACGGTGGTGACCCACGGCGCGTACGGCGTCACCGATTCCGCGCTCGTGGTGCCGCCGCGCGGCCGGCATCCGTGAAGCTCTTCGATCTGCTTGGGGCGCAGCGCCGCTTCGTTTATCTCGCAGTGGCGCTGCTCGCCGCCGCCGGCATCGGTGCCGCGCTCTCGCTTCCGTCGGCCATCTATCCCGAGCTGCTCTTCCCCCGCATCACCATCGTCGCGCAGGGCTCGGCACTGGGCGCGCGCCAGGTCGTGTTCAGCGTGACGCGGCCGCTCGAGGAGGCGGTGGCGATCGTGCCCGGCGTGCGGCGGGTGCGCTCGCGCTCGATCCGCGGCGCCAGCGAGATCGACATCTACTTCGCGCCCAGCACCGACATGCAGGTGGCCTTGCAGCAGACCCAGGCGCGGGTGAGCCAGGTGCGCGCGCAGCTCCCGGCCGACCTCGAGCTGGAAGTCGAGCGACTCACGCCGTCGGTGTTTCCCATCCTTTCGTACAACCTCGAGGGCGGTGATCCCGCGACGCTCTACGACATCGCGCGCTACCAGATCCGCCCCGTCCTCTCGCGCATTCCGGGCATTGGGCGGGTGGACGTGATGGGCTCCGCGGTGCGCGAGATCGAAGTCGTGGCCGATCCGGCCCGGCTCGCCGCGCACGGCATGACGTACGGCGACCTCGCGGCCGCGATCTCCCGCTCGCTGGCCGTCGACGCCGTGGGCCGCGTGGCGCAGGACTACCGGCAGTACCTCGTCGTGTCCGACCAGCAGGCGCGGACGCCGGAGGATGTGGGTGCCGTGGTGTTGGGCGGCGGTCTCCGCGTGCGCGACGTCGCCACCGTTTCGCTCGGCACCGAGGACCGCACCCGCGTGATCGCGGGCGACGGCCGGCCCGCGGCACTGCTCAACATCACCCGCCAGATCGGCGGCAACACCGTCGCCATCGCCGACAGCGTGGCGGGTGCGGTGGCCCAGCTCGCGCGCACGCTGCCGCCCGGCGTCCACTTCAAGGCGGTGTACGACCAGGCCGCGCTGGTGCGCGAGGCGGTTGCCTCGGTGCGCGACGCGATGCTGATCGGCGCGGCGCTCGCCGTGCTGGTGCTGCTCGCCTTTCTCCGGCAGGGACGGGTGACGGCGATCAGCGCCGCCTCGATTCCGCTGACGCTCGCGATCACGGTGTTCGTGATGTCGCTCGTCGGCCAGACGTTCAACCTGATGACGCTCGGCGCCATGGCCATCGCTATCGGGCTCGTGATCGATGACGCCGTCGTGATCACGGAGAACATCGTGCGCCACACCCGCCTGGGCGGCCCGCGCGACCGCGCCATCCGCGAGGCGGTGCAGGAGCTGGTCTGGCCGGTGGTCACATCCACGCTCACCACCGTCGTGGTGTTCCTGCCGCTCGGATTGCTCCAGGGCGTGGTGGGACAGTTCTTCAAGGCGCTCTCGATCACCCTCACGATCGCCGTGCTGGTGTCGCTCGGCTTGGCACTCACGATCATCCCCTTGCTGGCCGAGCAGTTCCTGCCCGTGGAATCCGCGGCTGCCGATGCCATGCGCGGGGGCAGGGGCGTGCGCGCCGGCTTCGGTCGCGCCATCGAAGGCCTCGCCGACCGCTACGAGCGCTCGCTCGGTGCGGCGCTCCATCATCCGCGGTTCCTGGGCGGCGGCGCCATCGTCCTCGCCGCGCTCGGTGTTCTGGTGTACCGCTCGGTCGGCACCGGATTCCTGCCCGAGATGGACGAGGGCGCCTTCGTGCTCGATTTCTGGACGCCCGGCGCCACCTCGCTCGCGGAGTCGGACCGGGAGGTGAACATCGCGGAGCGCATCCTTGCCCGGGAGCCCGAGGTCACCGGCACGTCCCGCCGGCTCGGCGCCGAGCTCGGGCTCTTCGCCACCGAGCAGAACCGCGGCGATATCGTGGCGCGGCTCAAGCCGGCGCGTAAGCGCAGCCGGTCGAGCTTCGAGGTGATCGACGATGCGCGGGAGAAGATCAACCGGGCGGCGCCGCGGCTCCGGATCGAGTTCGTGCAGATCCTCTCGGACGTGATCAACGATCTGGCCGGCGCGGCGCGTCCGGTCGAGCTCAAGCTCTACGCCGACCGGTTGACGACGCTGGAGGGCTACGCCCGCTCGCTCGCGCCCGAGCTGGCGCAAGTGCCGGGGCTGGAAGACCTGTTCGACGGCGTGAGCGAGCCCGCGGCCGAGCTGCGCATGCGGGTGAGCGATGCCTCGGCGAGCCGGCTCGGCCTGACGCCGGCCGAGGTGGGAACCGAGGTGAGCGGCGCGCTGCTGGGCGCCGGGGCGGGGCAGGTCTACCTCGACGACCGCGCCATCGGCGTCCGCGCCCGCGCGCCCGACTCGGTGCGCTACGACGCGACGGATCTCGCCGCGCTCCCGATCGTGAACCCGCGCACCCGCGCCGCGACGCCGCTCGGCGCGCTCGCGACGCTCACGCGCGTCGAATCACGGGCCGAGCTCACGCGGGAGAACCAGCAGCAGATGATCGCGCTCACCGCCGACGTGAGCGGGCGCGCGCTCGGCAGCGTCATGGCCGACGTGCGCGGGGTGCTCGCGCGCCACCCGCCGCCACCGGGGGTGCGGCTCGAGGTGGGCGGCCAGTACGCCAACCAGCAGGCGTCGTTCCACGCACTGCTGCTGGTGCTTGGCCTCGCGGGCGTGAGTGTCGTGGCGCTCATGCTGATTCAGTTTCAGTCGTTCGTCGAGCCGATCGTCATCGCGCTCGCCGCGCCGGTCTCGTTCGTGGGCGCGGTGGCGCTCCTCTGGATCACGGGGACTCAGCTCAACGTGTCGAGCTTCATGGGACTGATCTTGCTGGTGGGCCTCATCGTGAAGAACGGGATCATCCTGCTCGACTTCACCCGGCTCCGTATGCGCGCGGGAGGTGTGCCGCTCGAGACCGCCATTCGCGAAGCGGGGCGGGTGCGGCTCCGGCCCATTCTCATGACGACGCTCTGCACCCTGTTCGGCCTGCTGCCGCTGGCACTCGGCCTGGGCGCCGGGAGCGAGCTGCAGCGGCCGCTCGCCATCGCGGTGATCGGCGGGCTGGCGCTCTCGACACCGATCACGCTCTATGTGGTGCCGGCGCTCGTGGTGGCGGTGCGCGGGCGGGGGTTCATGCTGGAGGACGGGCAGACCTGAGACGCCGCCGCGCCGATCGCGGCGCCTTGGCGGAATGGAGCTTCGATAGGCGCTGTCAGCGGGGGCCCGGCATCTGCGCCGGGGCGTTCGCGGTCTCCTGGTAACACGCCGGGCACATGCCGTGGGTGGTATGCAGGTTGTCCCGGCGGTTGACGTAGGTCTCGATCGAGACCCACTCGCCGTCCGTGCGGATGCGTTTGCACCAGGCGCAGATGGTGAGCAACGTCTCGAGCTCGCGGATCCGGTGAAAGGCGCGCACCGAGGCGGCCACGACGAGGGCGCCGAGCAGCACGACCGCCGTGCTCTCGAGCCAGCATTCCTCGGGGCGGATCGGCGAGCGCGCCGCGTGCAGCAGGATGTGCGGCAGGTCGAGGTATTCGTCCAGCCAGATGAGCAGGATGACGAACAGGAAACCGCCGATTTCGGCGGCCAGTACCCAGGGCAGCGCGCGTTGCTGTCGCATCGTCGAGGAGCGGTGCAAAGGGAAATGCGTGCAAGCTCCCCCGGAACCTAGCGGAGTGGCGCGGCGCGCGGCGGGTCAGGCGTTCGGAGCGCGCATCCGCCGCCAGAGGACCGATCCCGCGGCCGCGATCAGCGTCGCGTTGGCGCAGAGCCCGGCCACGAGCGCGATGGTCTTGCCGCCGCTCGTCTCGGGCCTGATCCAGCGCGCGCACCAGACGAACCAGGGCTGCGCCGCGCCGAGCATGAGCGGGTCGATTGCCCTCACCACGGCGCCGGGCAGCCGGCGCCAGAGATTGAGATAGATCGCCACCGCGGCGGCGATGCTGAGCCAGAGCGCGGGCAGCGGGGTGATGGAAAAGCCCGGCGACTCGGTCGGCTTGGCCTTCACCGGCGCGCCCCCGCCACCTCGACCTCCACCCGCCCCTTTGCCGCCGTGCCCGGCACCGATGCCGTAAGCGTCTGCGTTGTGCCCTTCCGTCCCGGCGTCCATCGCGTCGCCGCCGTACCCGCGGGGTCGGTCATGGCGCGCGCCGGCGCCACCGTGCCGGCTGGTGCGCTGAACGCCACGAGCTGCCGCGCGACCGGATTGCCGTAGACATCGGTCACGAGCACCCGCACCAAGGAACGCGGCGGCCGGCCCGCCCGCGCGGCGCTCGGGGGATCGCGAAACACGAGATTGGCCGCGGCACCGGCGCGCGCCCGCGCCGTAAGCTCGAGCGACGGGATGTCCGGCGCCCGCACGGTGAGATGCTGGTCACCCGCCTTCTCGCCCAAGGTCCAGGCGATCGACGCGCGCCCCGCCGCGTCCGTCGTCGCGATGCTGTCGGGCACCGAGCCGCTGGCGGCCGCGAGCACGAGCCGCACATCCGGCACCGGATTGCCCGCCGAGTCGGCCACCTCCACCACAACGGCGCGCGCGAGCGGCCGGCCAGCAACGCCGGTGTAGCTCACGCCGCGCGGCGCCGTGAGTGTCGCCGCCGCGCCCGCGAGCGCGTGCGCCACGAGGATGAACGGCGGTACCCCGCGCCCGCGCCCTACCACCACCTCGGCCCGCTGGGCGCCCGACTTCGGTCCAAGCGTCCAATCCGCCTGCGCTTCGCCCAGCGAATCGGTGCGCGCGGCGCTGCCGCGAATCGTGCCGCCGCCGCGAGCACTCCAGAGCACCGGCACGCCGCCGAGCGGGCGTCCGAGCGAATCGTTCACCCGCACCCCGACGGGTAAGGTGAGCCGCGCGCCCGCCGGCCCGCTCGGCGCCGAGTCGATGGCACTGATGCGCGTGTTGGCCGCCACCGGATCGGCCTCGGCGGTGAGGGTGAGCCCGCTGTCGAGCCCCGACACCGCGGCGACGAGCCGCTGGCGCCCGGGCAGCTCGCCGAGCGTCCACACGGTGCGGGCCACGCCGTCGGCCGCGGTCACCGCGCTGTCGGGCGAGACGGCGCCCGCAAGCGCACCCGCGTCCGCCGGTGTGAAGCGAACCGTCACGCCGCCCAGCGGCGCGCCGCCTCGAGACTCCACCCGCACCGCCGCCGGTTCCGGCAACCGCCCGCCCGCGGCGAGCCGCTGCTCGTCACCGTGCACCGCGACGAGGCGCGCGGGCACCGGCACCACCTCGATGGCGACGCTGTCACTCGCACCGTCCACCGTCGCCACGACCATCGCGCGACCCGGCGCGCGGCCCAGCACGGTGTCGCCCGCCCCGACCGCCACAACGGCGGTGTCGGACGAGCGGAGCTCGGCGCGTCGCGGCAGCAGATTGCCACGACCATCGCGCGCGCGGACCCGCACCTCGCGCTCGGCCCCCTCGGCCACGCGCAGTACGCCCGGGCTCGCGAGACTATCGCGCGTCGGATCACCATGCGCGCTGTCGCGCGGGATCTCGACTCCCGTCACCACCGGCAGCACCACGATCCGCGCGCGGGCCACGTGCTCACCCACCCGCGCCACCACGAGCGTCGTGCCCGCGCGCCGCGCCACCACGAACCCCGCGCTGTCCACCGTGGCCACCGTGCCGTTCTCCGTGCTCCAGCCGAGCGTGGCACCGATGAGCGCGGCGCCGCGGCGGTCGGTCACCGTGGCGACGTAGCGCAGCGTGTCGCCGAGCGCGCGGGCGGTGTCGGCCGCGGGCGACAGGCCGATCCAGTTCACCGCGAGGTCGGTGAGGCTCAGGCGCGACGACTGGTCGCCCATGAGGCCGCAGGAGTGGGCCGACGCGAGGATGGTGGCGATCGTCGCGATCACGCCGAGTGCCGCGCTCAACCATCGTCGCGTCTCGCTGAGCGGCTGCAAGGTCTTGCGCTGCGCCTGGGGCACGCGTCGTCGCCGGAAGGGAGAGGGTCGGCGTTCCTGCACGGGTCGAACCACGGCGCGCCGAGCGCCGGCGCAACCCGACGCACGCGGTTAACCTGTTGCCGCTGAACCGCGTTCGGCACCGAGCGTGACGGGGGCTCCGCGAGCGGAGCGCCACGCCCCGGCCGTGTCCCATTGAAGAATGCGGGAGCGCCTGCTTCAGGCCGCCTATTTGTCGGCGTCGCCGGTGTCGCCCACCGGCGTGAACGAGAACTTCTGCCCGCCCACCGACGCCTCGTACATGAGCCCGCCCTTCGACATCGTGACGATCGCAATGCCGGAGCGCCACGGCAGGTCGCCCGAAGCGCGCGCCTTGAGCGCCACCGCCGAAGCCTGCGCATCGAGCTTGAGGTGCCCGGTGCGGAAGCCATCCAGCGCGCCCTTGTTCTTGAAGAACACCACCTCGCTATAGGCCTGTCCGCCGAGCTGGAAGCCGATCGACACCTGGGTGAGGGTCGAGCGGCCGATGAGCTTCCCGGCCTCGTACACCCAGCCCTTGCCGCGGGCGCCCCCGATCCCGATGGCGCCTTTGCCGACGCTCGGGAAGACCGCGTAGCCGTACGCGTCGGCAAAGACCTGCGCCATGCCGGGGTCCTTCTCCTTGAACTTGGCGATCACCTTGGCGACGTCGCCTTCATCGACCGGACTGCCGTCGGCGCGCGCGGCAGCCGGCGCGGTGGCCCGCGACATCGCCGGCGCGGGCGCCGCCGCGGTGAGCGCAATGGCGGAAATCGCGAGCAACGCGGACCGGCAACGTGACAGCATGCGGAGCCTCCGGAAGGAAACGGGTGGCGTCAGATCACCGTGCCGCTCGGCACCACGGCGTTCTTGGGGATCACCACGATGCCGTCGCGCACGTAGTAATTCGGGCCGTCGAGATCGGGCGGCTTTCCTTCGGGCGAAATCCGCACCCCGTCGCCGATGCGCGCGTTCTTGTCCACGATGGTGCGCTCGATGCTGGTGCCGTGCCCGATGCCGAGGGGCGGCGCACCGGGCGCGGGCGGGCGATCCTCGGTCTCGTAGTAGTCGGCGCCCATCACCAGCGACGAGCGAATGGTGGCGCCGGCCTCGATGCGGCTCCTGAGCCCGATGAGCGAATAGTCGATGAGCGCGTCGTTGATGATGCACCCTTCGGCAACGACGGCGCGCGACACGCGGGCGTGGATCATCTTGGTCGCGGGCAGGTAGCGCGCGTGGGTGAAGATCGGCGCCGACGCGTCGTAGAAATTGAACTTGGGCACCGGCTGGCAGAGGTCGAGATTGGCCTCGTAGAACGCGCCGATGGTGCCAATGTCCTCCCAGTAGCCCTGGTGCAGGTAGGCAAAGACCCGGCGCGACTCGATGAGCTGCGGAATGATGTGCTTGCCGAAATCGGCTTCGCGCCCGGCGAGCGCCGCAGCGAGCACCTCGCGGTCAAAGACGTAGATGCCCATCGAAGCGAGCAGCGAGCCCGCTTCGGGCCGTTCGGCCAGCGGCCCGATGGCGGCACCCTGCACGCGGAGCGTGCTCAGCACGGCGGGGTCGGTCGGCTTCTCCACGAACCGCGTGATCCGGCCGTCCGCCCCGACGTCCATGATGCCGAAAGCGTGCGCCTCCTCGGGGCGGACCGGGAGCGTCGCCACCGTGACCTCGGCGCCGGTGGCCACATGCTGCTCGATGAGCGTGCGGAAGTTCATCCGGTAGAGCTGGTCGCCCGAGAGGATGAGTACCCAGCGGTGGGGATGGTCGTTCAGGTGGACCAGGTTGCGGCGCACCGCGTCGGCGGTGCCCTGGTACCACTCGGCCCACTCGGGCGTCTGCTGCGCCGCGAGGATCTCGACAAATCCGGGTGAGAACTGGTCGAAGCGGTAGCTCTCCTGGATGTGCCGGTGCAGCGAGCTGGAATTGAATTGGGTGAGCACGAAGATACGGCGCAGGTCCGCGTTGATGCAGTTGCTGATCGGGATGTCGACCAGCCGGTACTTGCCCGCGAGCGGCACCGCCGGCTTGGCCCGATCCTTGGTGAGCGGAAAGAGCCGGGTGCCGGCGCCGCCGCCCATCACGACGGCGACGATGTCGAGCGGGCGCAGCATGGATGCCCAGGGCATGGACAAGCATACCGCGGTGAGTACTGTTGGGGCAATCGATCTGACGCAGAGCCAAGGAGGCCACCGTGCGCTGGAGACCGGGTGGGCGGAGTACGGACCTGGAGGACCGCCGGGGACAGAGCGGCGGAGGCGGCGGCTTCATCCCCGGCGGCGGCATGCGCCTCGGGCTCGGCGGCATCGTCGTGCTGCTCGTACTGAGCCTTGTCTTCAAGCAGGATTTCTTCAGCCTGCTCGCGGGCGCCGGCGGCGATGCCGCGCCCGCCGGTCAGGTGGCGGACGGGCCGGTCGCGAGCACGCCGGAAGAAGACCGGATGGTGCAGTTCGTCTCGTTCGTGTTCGACGACGTGCAGAAGAACTGGGAGCAGATCCTCCCGCCGCTTGGCGTGCCCTACCGCCACGCCAAGCTGGTGCTGTTTCGCGATGAGATCCAGTCGGCCTGCGGGTTTGCCGAGACGGCGAGCGGACCTTTCTATTGCCCGGGCGATGAAAAGGTGTACATCGATCTGGGCTTCTTCGACGAGCTGAGCCGCCGCTTCGGCGCGCCCGGCGACTTTGCCCAGGCGTACGTGCTGGCGCACGAGCTTGGGCACCACGTGCAGAAACTGCTCGGCACCGAGGCTAAAATGCGCGAGGCGGGCGCGCGCCGCCCCGACCTTGCCAACCAGCTCTCGGTCAAGCTCGAGCTGCAGGCCGACTGCTACGCCGGGATCTGGGCCAACTCCACCCAGCAGCGGGACATCCTGGAGCGCGGTGACATCGAGGAAGGCCTGGGTGCCGCTGCGGCCGTCGGCGACGACCGGATCCAGCGCATGACCACCGGTCACGTGAACCCGGAGACGTTCACCCACGGTACATCGGCCGACCGCGAGCGCTGGTTCCGCGAAGGCTTCAGCGCCGGTCGCCTCGATGCGTGCGATACGTTCAGGTCCTGACTACTTCTTGATCTCGAATTCCCTGGTGCCGACCGATTTGCCGTCGAGAAAGAGCTCGACCTGATACTTCCCGGTGGGCCACGGGCTCCGCTTGGTGATGTGGAACTCGGTGGTGGCCGGTCCCGTGGGCGCGATAGGTTGCGCGGTCGAGTCCACCTTCTGCCCGGTGTGGTAGGTCCATTTGGCCGAGAGCGTGGCGCTCGGCGCCGCGCCCGTGGTGGCCACCGACGCGTAGATCGTGTCGCGCAGGCCGAACGTCGCGGTGGGCGACGCCACCGTCTTGTCGTCGTTGAGATGCTTCCCCATCTCGATATTCCGGACGGCAAGGTGCGCGGGCGCGCCCGGCGCGGTGGACTCCGCCGGCGCCGCTGCGGGTGCCGAGCTCTCGGCCGCCGGCGGAGCCTCCTTCGACTTGCAGGCGGCCAGGGCCAGCACCACCCCGCCCGCCAGCGCTGCGCGATGAAGCGACGTGCGAAAGCTGTCGTCGGGGGCAAACATGCGGCTGTCCTCGCGAGGCGCGCGTGTCGCCATTATAGGCCGCGTCAGGCTCGCGCGTCCAGTACGCCGCGCACGCGTGCCAGCAGTTCCTCCAGCGCGAACGGCTTCTCGATAACAGTCGACTCCGTGTCGGGTGGGAGGGGCTCGCCCGGACCGCCGGCGGCGTAACCGGACATGAAGATCACGGGCAGGCTCGGTCGCTCGGCCCTGAGCGCCGCGGCCAGCTCGACGCCGCCCATGGCCGGCATGCGTAGATCGGTGATGACGAGCTGCACGGCCGCGCCGCGCTCGCGCCAGAGCGCCAGCGCCTCGGCGCCGTCGCGCGCCTCCACCACGGTGTACCCGTGTCGCTCGAGCGCCCGCCGGGCGGAGGCGCGCACGGCCGCTTCGTCTTCCACCAGGAGAATGGTCTCGCTGCCGCCCGGCACCGCGGGGCGACGCTCAGGCATCGGGGCCGTGGGTTCCGTGGTGCACGGAAAGGTGAGGGTGAACGTGGTGCCCCGCCCAGGCGCGCTCTCCACCCGCACCGCGCCGCCGCTCTGCGTCACCACGCCGTAGACCATCGCGAGTCCCAGTCCGGTGCCCTGGCCCACCGGCTTGGTGGTGAAGAACGGCTCGAAGATGTGGGGGACGTTGGCCGGTGCGATGCCGACGCCGGTGTCGCGCACGGTGAGCCGCACGTACTCGCCCGGCGCGAGGCCACCGCTGCCGGGACGCACGTCGGGCTCGACCAGGAGCGGCGCGGTCTCGATCGTCACGGTGCCACCCTCCGGCATCGCGTCGCGCGCGTTCACCACCAGGTTCATCAGCACCAGCTCGAGTTGATCCGGATCGGCGCGCACCGGTGCGAGCCCGGGTGCCAGCTCGAGCTCGAGCATCGTGCGCTCGTCCAGCACCCGGGTAAGCAGCGGGGCCGAGTCCCGCACCACAGCGTTGAGATCGAGCGGCCGGGCCGACTGCATCTGCTTCCGGCTGAAGGTGAGCAGCTTGTGGGTGAGCGCCGCGGCGCGGCGCGCGGCGCGGGCGATCTCGTCCAGCTCATGCCGCGCCGGGGTTCCGGCGGGGAGGTCGGCCGCGGCCAGCTCGGCGTTGCTCAGGATGGCGGTGAGGAGGTTGTTGAAATCGTGCGCCACGCCGCCGGCGAGCTGGCCCACCGCCTCCATCTTCTGCGCCTGCCGGTACTGCGCCTCGAGCGCGATCCGGTCGGTCACGTCGACCGCCACCGACCAGGAGGAGAGTCCCGTCAGCGGTATGGTGCGCGCGCGGGAGGACCAGGAGAGCGTCCGCTTCTCGCCGTCCTTCCGGGTGAGGGTGAACTCGCGGTCGCGGAAGTCGCCCAGCTCCTTCATCTCCTCCCGCTCGCGCAGCACCGCGTCCCGGTATGCCGGATCGGGGTACATGAGCGCGTAGGCGTCGGTATTCCCCACCATCTCCTCGCGCGAATAGCCGGTGACGCGCTCCGCCTCGCGGTTCCATACGCTGATGAGCCCCTGCTCGTCGCGCGCGACGAAGACCACCGGCATCCCCTCGACGATGGAGCGGAACCGCGCCTCGCTCACGCCGAGTGCTTGCAGGGCCCGCTGCAATGCGCCGGCCGAGCGGCGGCGCTGGGTGACGTCGCGGAAGACGGCCAGCACCCCGGGACGCCCCTCGAATTCGATCGGTGTGCCGATCACTTCGGCCGCTACCGTCGCCCCATCGAGCCGCAGCAGCTCGATCTCCGCCGGGCCCGAGCTCTCCCGCCGGCCCACGACGCCGTAGATGCGCTCGCGGACGAGCGCGCGAAACGCGGGGTGTGCCAGGTCCACAGCGTCGAGGCCGATCAGCTCCCCGACCGATGCGGCGCCGAAGAGCCGCGCTGCCGCGCCGTTGGCGTAACGCACGCGGCCGTCCACGTGCACGAGGACGCCATCGGGCAGCAACTCGATGAGGGCGGCGAGCTCGTCGCCGGCAGGGATCTCGGGCATGGCTGTCCGGGACCCGGCGCGAGGCGCAATGGCCCGCGGCGCCGGTGGGTCAAGTATGGGAACCGTGCGGGATGCCGGTTCGGACGAATCGCGGCCAGGAAGGAAAGGGGTGCCGCGCTCCGGAAAAGGTACCGCGCGAATCGGGGGAGCGCCATGCGCCGCGGGCCTGCGCCGCGGGCCCTGCGCCGCGGGCTACGCCTCAGTCCGTGCGCTCCAGTCGGAGCCGCCAGGTGAGCCGGTCGCGCGCCCCCCAGGCATACTTGTACGGCTCGCGCCCCCGGAGGAAGTCCAGCTCGCGCGCGCCCTCGCGCGCCGCTTCCTCGGCGGCGTGCGCCAGGACGAGCGTGCCGACGTTGAACCGCGCCCACGCGGGGTCGAACCCGGTGATGTATGCGAACGCGCGTCCCTTGGCGGCAAGGCCGTAGTACGCGGCGGTTACGGCACCGTGCACTTCGAGCAGATAGAGCCGAAGCACGCCGCCGGCGAGGAGCCGCGCCGCGGCTTCGCGATGGAATGCGGTCACCGCGCGGTCGGCGAGCACGCCCGGCTCGCCTTGCGATTCCCAGCGCGCCGTGTGGACCGCCGCGAGCGCGTCAAGCGCCGCCGGGAGCGCGCCCGCCTCGGTGACGCGTACGATCCGCGGCGGGGGCTCGGCGTGGGCGCGCTCGAGATGGCGGCGGTAGTAGCTGATCCGCGGCGAGAGCTCGATGGGGAGGGCAATTGTGGTGCAGGTCTCGTCGGGCTCGCGTGATGCCCGCCAGCCCGCCGGGGCCGTGGCGCCGAGGAGCGGCGAGTCGGCGGGGAGGGCGACGAGATCGATGCACCGCGAGTCGGCGCAGCCCGCGAGTGCGGAGAGGAGCAGTGCCGCGTCCGCCGCATCCACCCTGTCATCGCCGATGACGTCGAGTCGGTCGCTCACGCCGACGCCGACGGCGCGCATCACGCCGCCTTCGCCCAGGTAGCACGGCAGGAGCGCGGCCAGCCGGCCCGCGCGCCGGAGCGTGGCCACCCGCGGCGTGCCCCGGCCGAAGGCGTGCCACCACGGCATGAGCCACGCCGGCGACTCGAACGGGGTTGCGCGGGTGCTGGCGCTCCAGAGCGCGTACCACTCGGGCTCGAGCGCGGCGAGATCGGAGCCGACCTCCGCGTCGACCCGTGCGCTCGCGGACGCTGGGCGCGCGCGCACGGTCACGCGGCGTTGGCCGGCGGTGCAAGCGCGGCAGGCGCGAGTCGGTCGGGATCCGCGACGATGGTCCGATACATTCGCAGGTAATCGCCGGCCATGCGCTCGGCGGAAAACCGGCGCCCCGCCGCGCGGCACGCCTCACCCGCGAGCGCGGGCGCCGCGCGGAGTGCATCGGCCAGCTCGGACACGTTGCCGACGAGCATTCCCGTCGTGCCGTGGGTGACGATCTCGCCGAGCGCGCCCGCGGCGAGCGCCACGACCGGCGTGCCGCAGGCAAGCGCCTCCATCGCCACGAGCGAGCTGGTTTCCGGTACGAGACTCGATACCACGAGGCAGCTCGCCCCCGCGAGCAGCCGTTGCTTGCGGCGGAGTCCCACGGGCCCGATGAACCGCCGTAGCCGATCGAGCCGCGGAACGATCATCTGCTCGAAGTAGCGGCGGTGCGCCGGAAAATCGAACACGTCGCCCGCGAGCAGGAGCGCCACGCCGGCCCGGCGCGCGGCGTCGAGCGCCAGATGGAAACCCTTCTCCGGACAGATGCGGCCGAGCGCGAGCGCGAACCCGCGCCGGCGGGGCGGCTGGGTGAACGGCGGCTCGGGCACGCCGTTCTCGATCACCGGAATGGCGAGCGGGGAGAAAGGGCAGGCGCGGCGTTGCGTCGCGGAGACGCAGTTGAGCCAGGTGCGCGGCCGATCCGGTGTGAAGATGGACGCGGGATACCACGCAGGCGGGAGGTGCAGCGTCGCGAGCACCGGTCGCCCGGGCGGCGGCAGGTAGCGGTGGAAGTCGACCCCATGCATGTGCACCAGGTCCACCGGCCATCGTGCGAGCGCCGAGTCGATGCCTGCGCGGCAGCGGGCGTGCGCGTCCGCCCACGCGCGCTCTTCGGTGGGGTCGAGTCGGGGCATCGAGATGAGCGTCCCCGCGGGCGACGAGCCCTCGCACGCCACCACGAGGGATTGGTGCCCGCGCCGGACGAGTGCCGCGTCGAGCGCGGTCAGCACCTGCTCCGCGCCGCCCACGGCGTCGGCGCCCACCGGCGCGAACGGGAACGCCACGCTGAGGACGGTGAGCTGCGCGAGCGTCACAGCGGCGCCTCCGCGTCGAGATCCAGCTCGCGCGCGGCGCGGTGAACGAGCGCAGGCCAGCGCGCGCTCGTGAGTCCCCAGTGAAATCCGTCGTAGAAGAGCGGCGGAGTGGCGGGCAGCCGGGCAAAGCGATAGGCGGGCGCGTGCCGGATCCGCTCGCGCTCGACGCCGAACGGCGCCAGCGTCGCCGCCTGGGTGCGGAAGCACGCCAGCATGCGCCGCTTGAGCGCGCGCTCGGCGGGGGAGAGCTCGAACGCGGGGACGTCCGCGCCGTGAGCACCTGCCTCGGTCTCGGCGGCACCGTCGAGCGGCGCGAACTCGCCGGTTACCATGCGGCCGCCGCGCGCGTGATAGCCGGCGAACTCGAACACCACCGGCGCCGCCCGACCCATACGAAGCAGCAGCGCGCGCGCCGCGTGGACCGCGAACGCCACCGCGTCGTGATCCGGGTGGCCGCCTTCGTAGGCGTGGGTGAGCACCGCGGCGGGCCGCCGCCGGTCGAGCACCGCGGCGATCGTCCGAGCGAGTGGCGCGAGCGAGAACGCGACGCCCTGGTCGCGCACGCCGAGCGACGCGACGCACTCGGGCCCGACCCGCGCGAGGGCCAGCGCGTCGAGCGCCTCGCGCCGGCGCGCGGCCGCGTATCCGCGCCACCCGGTGAAGCCTGCGCGCCGCGCGTCGGTGAGGTCGCGCGGCGCGCCATCGGTCACGTGCAGAATCGCGATGCCGGGCAGCCCGGCGAGCTGCGCGCCGGCGCCGATGACCTCGTCATCGGGGTGGGCGACCAGGACGAGCGTGCTTTCGGCGAGCGGGCTGGCGGCGCGAGTGCTGGTGGGAAACGGACTGCCGGGCGTACGGGATCTCCGGTCGGGAAGGAAGCTCAAGGGACCGGAAGAATCGCGTGCCGACCGAGGTGGAGTTGTGACGGCGGTCACGCCGTCGCGAGCCGCCGTTTCCGGGCGGTGACGATCTCCGTATTCATGCCGGCCCAGTGCAGGCTCCCCGCCCAGCGGCCGTGCTCCATCTTGATGCAGCGGTCGAGGACCGCCGTCAGTCCGAGCGACGCCGCCCGTTCGGCGGCTTCGTTCGCGTGGATACGGAGCTGAAACCAGATGGCCGGGATCCCGACCGCGGCCGCCTGCGCCGCCACGGTCACGCACTCGTGTCCCGGGCGGAACACATCGACCAGATCCACCTTGAACGGAATGCTGCCGAGATCGGGATACGTCGTCTCGCCGAGAATCGTGCCCGCGCGCGGCGTCACCGGCACGATCCGGTAGCCCTCGTGCTGCAGGTACGTGCCGACGAACCCGCTCGCCTTCTGCGAATCGGCCGAGAGGCCGACGATCGCGATCGTCCGACTCTCGCGCAGCAGCCGGCGAATGGTCTCGACGTTCTGGAAGCGGCGGCGCTCGTCAGCGGTGAGCTGCGTGTTCAGCCGAATGTCGCACGCAGGGCCTGATCCAGGTCCCACAGCAGATCCTCCCGGGTTTCGAGTCCCACCGAGAGCCGGATAAGCTCCGGCCCCACCCCGGCGCGGGCCAGCTCGTCGTCGCTGAGTTGCTGGTGCGTGGTGGACGCGGGGTGGATGACCAGGCTCCGCGCATCGCCCACGTTGGCGAGGTGGGAGAAAAGCTGGAGCGATTCGATGAAGCGGCGGCCCGCCGCGCGCGCATCGCCCGCGGGCGCCTCGAGTCCGAACGAGAACACGGCGCCCGGCCGGCCGCCCATATACTTGCAGGCGAGCCCGTGCTCCGGATGGTCGGGGAGCCCGGCGTATGCCACCCACGCCACCTTCGGGTGGTCGTGCAGGAATTCCGCCACCGCGCGCGCGTTCGCCACGTGCCGGTCCATCCGCACCGAGAGCGTCTCCAGTCCCTGTAATAAGAGGAAAGCGTTGGTGGGCGAGAGGCACGCCCCGGTGTCGCGCAGCGTCTCGGCCCGGGCCTTCATCAGGAACCCGTAGTGACCGAACGTCTCGTAGAACTTGAGATCGTGATACGACGGCGACGGCGCCGAGATGGTGGGGAACCCGCTGTAGTCGAACGTGCCCGACTCCACGATCGCGCCGCCGATGCTGTTGCCGTGGCCGCCGATGAACTTGGTCGCCGAGTGGACCACGATCGTGGCACCCCATTCGATCGGGCGGCAGAGGTACGGCGTCGCGAAGGTGTTGTCCACCACGAGCGGAATGTGGTGCGACTCGGCGAGCGCGGCCAAGCGTTCGAGATCGAGAATGCTGCCGCGCGGATTACCCACCGTCTCGCCGAAGAGCGCGCGCGTCCTGGGCGTGATGGCGCGCTCCCAGGCGCCGATGTCGCCGGGATCCACCCAGCGCACATCCACCGAAAGCTTCTTGAACGTGTGGGTGAACTGCGTGACCGTGCCGCCGTACAGGTGCCTGCTCGCCACGATCTCGTCACCCGGACCGAGCAGCGTCATGAACGCCACGAGCTGCGCCGCCATGCCGCTCGCCGTGGCGAGCGCGCCGGTGCCGTTCTCGAGCGATGCGAGCCGCTCCTCGAACACAGCGGTCGTCGGATTCGCGATCCGCGTGTAGATGTTGCCGTACTGCTTGAGCTCGAAGAGCTGCGCCGCACTCTCCGCGTCGTCGAAGACGTAGCTGGTCGTCTGATAGATGGGGACGGCACGCGCGCCCACCACCGGGTCGGGAATGTGTCCGGCGTGGAGCATCCGCGTCTCGAAGCCGAACCGAGGTGTGCGTGAGGCCATGGGCCGGAAATCAATCCAGCTCGATCCTCACTTGCAATGGGCCGCCGCGCACCTCGAGCAGGTTGGCGAGCGTGCGCTCGCCGTAGCGGCGGAACTGGAGCGCCACGCGCGCCTGGCCCACGGCGAGGTTGGTGATGGTGAGCCGGTCGAGGAAATCCGGCAGCACCGGATTGCGGATGTGCAGCAGGCCGGCCGGCGCCTCGGGAAAGACCCCGAGCAGCGCCTGCAGGAGCATGAAGAACGCACCCGAGGCCCAGCCCTGGGGCGAACAGCTCACCGGGTACCGCACCGGCCTGACACCGCGCTGCCGCGTCATGCCGCAGAAGAGCTCGGGCAGGCGCTGGAACTCCGCTCGCACCGCCGCCTCGTGCAGCCCCCGCACCACCGGGAGCGCCTGCCGCGCGCGCCCGTAGAGTGCCATGCCCAGCACGACGATCGCGTTGTCGTGCGGCCAGACCGAGCCGTCGTGATAGCTCATCGGGTTGAATACGGGATGCGCCGCCGAGAGTGTGCGGATGCCCCAGCCCGAGAAGAGCTCGGGCCCAAGCATGACGTCGGCCACGCGCGCGGCCTGCGCCGGCGTCGGCACCCGGCTCCAGAGCAGGTGGCCGGCATTGGACGCGACCGTCGGCACCGGCTGCTTCTCGCCGTCGAGCGCCAGCGCAAAGGTGCCGCCGTGCTCCAGCCAGAATCGCGTCCGGATCGCCTCGCGGAGGAGCGCCGCCTCGTGCCGCAGCGCCTCGGCCCGCGCCGGCTCGCCGAACGCGGCAAAGAGATCAGCCGCGCGCACCTTGGCATCGTAGACGTACCCCTGGACCTCGACCAGCGCGACGGGCGGCACGGGCATCGCGCCGTCGGGGAACGGCACGCCGTCGCTCGAATCCTTCCATCCCTGGTTCACCAACCCCTTGGCGCTGGTGCGGGCGTACTCCACGAACCCGTCGCCGTCGATGTCGCCCCAGCGGTCGATCCACTCGAGCGCGCGCTCGGCGTTCGGCATGAGCTCGCGCACCAGCGCGGCGTCGCCGGTCCAGCGCCAGGTCTCGTGCAGCAGCACGAGCCAGAGCGGCGTCGCGTCGATGGTGCCGAAATACGGGATGTGGGGGATCTCGCCGGCCCGCGCCATCTCGCCGCGGCGCAGCTCGTGGAGGATCTTGCCCGGTTGCTCCTCGGTGAACGGGTCCTCCCGCGCGCCCTGCCGGCGGGCAAGGTAGCGGAGCGTGTCCCGCGCGATGCGAGGGTTGAGCGGCAGCGTCTCGAGCGCGGTGATGATGGAGTCGCGGCCGAACACCGTCGAATACCACGGAATGCCGGCGGAGATGACTTCGCCGCCATCCACCTTGAGGTAGAGCGCGCGCAGATCGTCGGTGGCCCGCCGGAGCACCACGTCGAGCTTGGGCGAATCGGTGCTCCAGCGGCTGCACTCGCGCCGCCACTCCTGGTAGCGCATCTCCAGCGCGTTCCGCTCGGTCTCGATCAGGTCGAGCCGGGGCGGCCCCGCCGGAGCCGCCACCGCCACTTCGGGCGCGGGCCAGGTGTCGGGGGCGCCGGGCAGCACCTCCCACTCGAGCTGCCGCGGCGCCTGGGCCACGAGTGTGACGCGCCAGCGCGCGAGGTGCGCCGTCAGCTCGTCCGGCGGCTGGTGGAAGAGCACGCCGCTCTCGAGCAGCCGCCCGTCGCGCCCGCGGTAACGGAACACCAGCCGGTCATCCAGCACGCGTGGCGCGTAGAAGGTGCCGCGCCGCTCCCGGCGCCAGCCCCGCACCTCGAAGATGTCGGCGAAATCGGCGCCCAGCGACAGCTCGATCCAGTAATCGAGCGGGCCCGGCAGGTAGCTCGTGAGCGTCACCCGTTCGAGGAGCCGGTCCGCCAGCACGAGCTCGCGCCGGACGTGCACCGCGTGCTTCGGGTCCCACGGGTCGCCACCGAAAGGGAGATCCGACACCGCGAGATCGATCTGCGCGCCGTAGGTGCGCGGCACCTCCGCCGAAAGGAGGGTGGCGGGGCCGCCGGCGAGCCGCAGCGCATAGTCGCTCAGCATGCGGGTGTCGTCGCGGAAAAAGCCGAGCGAGCAGCGGCCGGGAGGCGCGATATCGCCGTGGGTGGTGACGACAAGGAAGAGCCGGTCGTTCTTGAGGACCAGCTTGTCCTCGCTGGTGTTCTCCTGGACGCACTCGATTCGGGCGTACCCGACAGCTGCCTGCATCTCGACCGGCTCAGGGGGCGCCTCGGGCGGCGCCCCGGGCGCGCCGGGGCCGGGCGCCGTACGCCGGGCGGAAGGCGCCGCGTCCGGCGTCATGCAATCATGCCGCCGTCGACGGGCGCCGGCCCGGACGGTTCGGCGTGCGGTCGCTCCCCGCCGCGACCTGGGCGTAGCACCGCTCGTACTCCTCCACCAGTCGCGCGCGGCTGAAGCGACGCACCGCGCGCGCCCGGCATCTCAGACGGTCGATGCGGTCCACCGCGCCACCCGGCGCGATCGCGTCGGCCATCGCGTCGATCGAGTCGACCACGAACCCCGTGATGCCGGGCTCGACCAGCTCGGGCACGCTCCCACGGGGGAACGCGACGACCGGGCACCCGGAGAGCATCGCCTCGACCATGATGAGTCCGAACGGCTCGTCCCATTCGATCGGCGCGAGCAGCGCGCGGGCCTCGCGGAGCAACCCGGTCTTGGCCGTCATGCCCACCGGCCCGAGCAAGGTCACACCCGGCGCGGCGAGTCGTTCGGTGAGACAGGACTCGGCATAGGGGCGGTCCGGCGGGTGTACGCTCCCCGCCACGCGGATCGGCACGCCGGCCGCCGCGGCGGCATCGATGGCGTTGTGCAGGCCTTTCTCCCGCGCGAAGCGCCCGACGAAGCAGACGTAGTCGTCCGGCCGATCGGTGGCGCCGTAGCGCGAGCCGTCGAGACCGTGGTGGATCACCCGGCAGTGCGCGATCTCGGGCGCGCGCCGGCGCTGGTCGGCCGAGATCGCGACGAACTGGACTTCCGGAAAATGTTCGTAAAACGCCGAGAGCCGGGGGTCGCGCGCGTGGTGCAGTGTGTAGACGACCGGCAGGTCCGGCGTCATTCGTGCGATCGCCAGCGCGCAAGCGGCATGCACGTGCACCACGTCGAACGGCTCCGCCGCCGCCTGGTGCATCGCCCAGGAGATATGGTTGAGGTCGATGAACGGCTCGGGCGGCCACTTCGCCTCGGGGTAGAAGGCGCGCAGCTCGGCCGACGTCAGGGAGTCGCCGGTGGCAAAGAGCGTGACGTCGTGGCCGGCAGCCACGAGTCCCTCCACCAGCTCGTGGATGACGAGCTCGGTACCGCCGTAGTCGCGCGGCGGTACCGCCACGAACGGCGTTGAAATCATCGCGATTCGCATCGCAGGGGGCCTCCAGGTTTCGCCGGGGGGTATTTTCGAGATGAATACTCGGCGGACCGGGCGTGAGATGTGGGCCGCATCACAGCACACGGACCAGTGACGACCACTAATAGATCATGAGGACAAATTGTCGCGGCGTACGCGCGCCGCCCAGGCGCGTGCCGACCAGGCAGGCCCCGGCCGTCCGTCTCCTGCTCGCCCTTGCCCTCGTGGCCACACTTCCGGGCACGGCCTCCGCGCAGTACTTCGGCCGCAACAAAGTCCAGTACGAGAGCCTCGACTTCAAGGTTCTCCGGACCCCCCACTTCGACATCTATTTCTATGAGCGCGAGCGCGACGCGGCGGCCATTGCCGCCCGCGACGCCGAACGCTGGTACGACCGGCTCTCGACCATCTTCGACCACAAGCTCCGCGGCCGGCAGCCCGTCATCCTCTACGGCACCTCGAGCACCTTCCAGCAGACCAACGCCATCCAGGGCGAGATCGGCGAAGGGACCGGCGGTGTCACCGAACCGCTCCGGCGCCGAGTGGTCCTGCCCATCGGCGGCCCGCTGCGCGATCTCGATCACGTGCTGGGTCACGAGCTGGTCCACGCCTTCCAGTTCGACATCACGGGCGCCGGCCCCACCGGCGCGACCGGCGGCATCCCGACCGCCACCGCCCTGCCGCTCTGGTTCATCGAGGGCATGGCCGAGTACTTCTCGCTCGGGCCGGTCGATCCGCTCACCGCGATGTGGATGCGCGATGCGGCGCAGCACCGGATGCCGAATTATGCCCAGCTCGAAGACCCGAACTTCTTCCCTTACCGCTACGGGCAGGCGCTGTTGGCCTACGTGGGCGGCCGCTGGGGCGATACGACGGTCGCCGCGCTGCTCCGCGTGGCCGGCGCCCGCGGCGACGTGGGCGTGGCCATCCGCCAGGTGCTCGGCATGGAGCCGGACACGCTGGTAAGCCGCTGGCACGAGGCCACCCACGAGGCGTATGACCCGCTGCTCAGGGTCACGGTGGCGCCGGCCCAGACCGGCCGAGCGATCGTGGGGCCCGAGGGCGAGGCGGCCCAGTACAACGTGTCGCCCGCGCTCAGCCCCGACGGCAAGCGGCTCATGTTCCTCTCCAACCGCGGCCTCTTCTCCGTCGATCTCTATCTCGCCGACGCGGCAACCGGCAAGATCATCCGCAAGGTCACGAGCACGGCGGTGAATCCGCACTTCCAGAGCCTCCAGTTCATCATGTCGGCGGGCGCGTGGAGTCCGGACGGGCGGAAGTTCGTCTTTGCCGGGGTGAGTGCGGGCCAGCCCCTGCTGAGCATTTACGACGTGGAGCACGACCGCACCGAGCGCGAGATCAAGTTCTCCGATCTGGGCGAGATCTACAACCCGACCTGGTCGCCCGACGGCCGCTCGATCGCCTTCAGCGCCGTCGTGGGCGGGCTCACCGATCTCTACGTCTATCCGCTCCACGCCAAGGCGCCGCGCCGTCTCACCCACGACGCCTTTGCCGACCTCATGCCGTCGTGGTCGCCCGACGGGCGCAGCATCGCGTTCGTGACCGACCGGTTCACGACCAACGTCGATTCGCTCACGATCGGCAATTACCAGCTCGCGCTCATCGACCCCACATCGGGCGAGGTGCGCCGCATCGGCCCCAACGACGGGGCCAAGCAGATCAATCCGCAGTGGGCGCCGGACAGCCGCAGCCTCTACTACATCTCCGACCCCGACGGCATTGCCAACCTGTACCGGCTGGACATGGCCGCGGGCACGAGCACCCGGCTCACCAACCTGTACACCGGCGCCAGCGGGATCACGGTGACGAGCCCGGCGCTCTCGGTCGCGTCCGGGAGTGGGGCGGTGGCGTACAGCGGATTCAACGACAATGCGTTCACGATCTTTGCGCTCGACACCACGGCCAATCCGGCGCCCATCGCGGTCGCGGAGCGGCGCGAGGCCGCCGCGGCGGCGGACAGTGCCGCGCGTGAGAACGGCGAACCTTCGAAAGCCGCGGGCGCGCTCGTGGCGCCCTACGTCGCCGCGCCGCTCCCGGTCGGCGGGCCGGCGCTGCTGCCGCCCGAGCACCGCGAAGGCCAGATCGTCGCCACGCTGCTGCACCAGCCGCTGGAGGGGCTGCCGCCCGACACCTCCTACGCCGTGCATCCGTATCACCCGAGCCTCGGCCTCGAGTACGTGGGCCAGCCGAGCCTCGCGGTGGGCTCGGACGCATTCGGTACGTTCGTTGGCGGCGGCGCCGCGCTCTACTTCAGCGACATCCTGGGCAACCACAACCTCGTGGTCGGCGCGCAGATCTCGGGCAGCATCAACGATCTTTCCGGGCTCGTCGCCTACCAAAACCTGAGCCACCGGTTCAACTGGGGCATCTCGCTGCAGGAGGTGCCGTTCCGCACCGGCGCGTTCTTCGCGGGCCCGGCGGTAATCGACGGCGACACGGTCTTCGCGCAGCAGGAGCTGCTCAACCGCCAGATCAACACCGACGCCAACTTCATCGTCCAGTATCCGTTCAGCCCGCAGCAGCGCGTCGAGTTCGGCGTAGGCTACAGCAACATCCGCTTCACCAGCGAGCTCAGGACCCAGGGCTTTTCGTTCATCACGGGCGAGCAGGTGATCGACGACAAACAGGATCTGCCGCACCCCAACGCGCTGAATCTGGGCACGGCGAGCGCGGCTCTGGTGTACGACAACAGCATCTTCGGCGCGGTGGGCCCGATCCTGGGGCAGCGCTACCGGCTGGAGGTGGACCCCGAGATCGGCTCGCTCACGCTGTTCAACGTGCTCGCCGACTACCGCAAGTACGTGCAGCCGGTCACCAAGCTCACGATCGCGGCGCGGCTGCTGCACTACGGCCGCTACGGCAGCGACGGCGACGACCCGCGGCTCACTCCACTGTTCCTGGGCTACGAGGGCCTGGTGCGCGGCTACACGCTCGGCTCCTTTAACGCGAGCGAGTGCCAGCCCACGGCCGCCGATCCGAACGCTTGCCCGGTGTTCGACCGGCTGGTCGGAAGCCGGATCGCGGTCGCCAACCTCGAGCTCCGCTTCCCATTGCTCGGCATCTTCAGCTCGAGCTACTACGGGGGCTTCCCGCTCGAGTTCGCGTTCTTCGGCGACGGCGGCGTGGCCTGGACGGGCAGCGAGTCCCCCACGATCACCGGCGGCACGCGGAAGCCGGTGTTCAGCACGGGGGCAGCTCTGAGGGCGAATATCTTCGGGTATCTGGTTGCTCAGGTCGACCTCGTGCATCCGTTCGACCGTCCGGGGAAGAACTTCGTATGGGAGTTCAGCCTGCTGCCGGCGTTTTAGGGGGCGGACAGGCGGTCAGGCGGACGGGCGGTCAGGGGGTCGGGCGGACGGCGACCAGCCGAGGCCCGCGTGGGGGCGAGGCGGAAAGGGGGAGCGGTGGGCGGAGCCGACTGTGTGCTTGTCGGCGGAGCCCCCGTACCCCTTTTGCTGCGCCCCCCACGCGATGCCGGCCATCACCTGCTACGACGCGTACGCCTCCATGGGCGGGCAGGTGCAGACGAGATTCCGATCCCCATACGCACTGTCGATCCGCCCCACCGTGGGCCAGATCTTGTGCTGCCGAGTCGCGGCGCTAGGAAACGCAGCGCGCTCGCGCGGATACGGCCGCTCCCACACATCGGCGATCACCTGCTCCAGCGTATGCGGCGCGTTGGTGAGCAAGTTGTTGCCCCGCGGCGCGCGCCCTTGTTCGATTTCGCGGATCTCCTCCCGAATCCCGATCAGCGCGTCGCAGAACCGGTCCAGCTCCTCCTTGGATTCGCTCTCGGTGGGCTCGATCATGAGCGTCCCCGGCACCGGAAACGACACCGTCGGCGGATGGAACCCGTAGTCGATGATCCGCTTCGCGATGTCCTCCACGTCCACGTCCGCGCTCGCCTTGAACGGCCGGGTGTCGATGATGCACTCGTGCGCCACCAGCCCGTTGGCGCCCGCATAGAGCAACGGATAGTGCCCCTCGAGCCGCTTCGCGATGTAGTTCGCGTTGAGGATCGCCACCTTGCTCGCTTCGGCCAGCCCGTCCCAGCCGAGCAGCGCGATGTAGGCCCACGAGATGGGGAGAATCGCCGCACTCCCCCACGGCGCCGCCGCAACGGTGCCGAACGACTCCGGCCCGCCCACCCGCACCAGCGGATGCGTCGGCAGGAACGGCGCGAGGTGCTCCGCCACGGCAATCGGCCCCATGCCGGGCCCGCCGCCGCCGTGTGGAATGGCGAACGTCTTGTGCAGGTTGAGGTGACATACGTCCGCGCCGTAGTCGCCCGGACGGCAGAGACCCACCTGCGCATTGAGATTGGCGCCGTCGAGATACACCTGGCCGCCGGCCTCGTGCACCGTGCGGCAGATCTCCCGGATCGACGGCTCGAACACGCCGTGGGTCGAGGGATACGTCACCATGAGCGCCGCCAGCTCGGCCGAGTGCTTCCTTGCCTTGGCGCGGAGGTCGGCGAGATCGATGTTGCCGCGCGCGTCCGACTTGACCGGCACCACCTGAAAGCCCGCCATCACCGCGCTCGCCGGGTTGGTGCCGTGCGCCGAGGTGGGGATGAGGCAGACCTTGCGCCCGTGATCGCCGCGCGACTCGTGCCAGGCGCGGATCACGAGCAACCCGGTCAGCTCGCCCTGCGACCCCGCGTTCGGCTGCAGCGACACCGCCGCGAACCCGGTGATCTCGGCCAACTGGTAGCGAAGCTGCTGGAAGAGCCGGAGGTATCCGCCGCTCTGGTCGCGCGGGGCGAAGGGATGCAGCCGGTTGAACTCGCGCCACGTGAGCGGCATCATCTCGGTCGTGGCGTTGAGCTTCATGGTGCACGAGCCGAGCGGAATCATCGCGTCGGCGAGCGACAGGTCGCGCGCCTCGAGCCGCTTGATATAGCGCAGCATCTCCGTCTCCGAGCGGTGCAGGTGGAAGACGGGATGGGTGAGAAACGCGCTGGTGCGGCGGACCGAATCGGGAATGGCCGACTGCGCGTGCACCGCCACCTGGTCCAGCATGAAGGGGAGCGTCTCGTCGAGCGCGAAGATCGAGATGAGATCGGCCACGTCGCCGAGGGTGACGGTCTCGTCGACCGCCACACCCACGCGCGTGGGCGAGAGCACCCGGACGTTGATCCGCTTGGCGCGCGCGTTGTCGAGGATGCCGGGCTGGGCCCAGCGCTCGACCTCGATGGCGAGGGTGTCGAAGAAGGCATCGTGCACCAGCACGTAGCCCAGGCGGCGGAGCGCCGTCGCGAGCAGCACCGCGTGCCCGTGTACCCGCGCGGCAATGCGCCGGAGGCCGTCGGGCCCGTGGTAGACGGCGTACATGCTTGCCATCACCGCGAGCAGCACCTGCGCCGTGCAGATGTTGCTGGTCGCCTTGTCGCGCCGGATATGCTGCTCGCGCGTCTGGAGCGCCATGCGAAGCGCGGGCCGGCCGGAGACGTCCTGCGACACGCCGATGATGCGGCCCGGCATGTGTCGCTTGTACCTGTCGCGCGTGGCGAAGAACGCGGCGTGCGGGCCGCCGTACCCCATCGGCACGCCAAAGCGCTGCGAGCTGCCGACGGCGATGTCGGCGCCCCACTCGCCGGGCGGCGTGAGCAGCGTGAGGGCGAGCAGATCGGTGGCGACGGTGACGAGCGCGCCCGCCTCGTGCGCACAGCGGCAGACGTCGCTGAAGTCGGCGATGCGGCCGTCGGTGGCGGGATACTGCACCAGCGCGCCGATCACGTCGGGGCCGAAGTGGAACTCTTCCGCCCGGCCCTCGCGCACGGTGAGCCCGCGGGCGCGCGCACGGGTGCGCATCACCGCGAGCGTCTGCGGGTGGCAGCCCTCGTCCACCAGATAGACCCGTGCGTCCTTCCGGTTCACCACCGCCTCCGTCATCGTCATCGCCTCGGCCGCGGCGGTGGCCTCGTCGAGCAGCGATGCGTTGGCGATCTCGAGACCCGTGAGGTCGGAGACGACGGTCTGGAAGTTGAGCAGCGCCTCGAGCCGGCCCTGGCTGATCTCCGCCTGATACGGCGTGTACGCGGTGTACCAGCCGGGGTTCTCGAAGATGTTTCGCTGGATCACCTGGGGCGTGAAGGTGCCGTAGTAGCCCATGCCGAGGTAGGAGCGGAACACCTGGTTCTGCGCGGCGAGCGCGCGAAGGGCGCGCAGCACCTCGCGCTCGGCGCGGCCTTTGGGGAGCGCCAGCGGGCGGCGGAGACGGATCTCCTCGGGCACCACGGCGTCGATGAAGTCGTCCATCGATGCGTAGCCCACCGTCTCGAGCATTTCGTGCAGGTCTTCGGGACGGGGGCCGATGTGGCGGTAGGTGAAACGCTCGGGGCGGGGAAGGAAGCGGCGCTCGGGATGGCCATCCGGGCGGCCGTCGGGGCGCGGCGCGTCGGAGCGCTGCGGTTCAGAACGCGGCAGTGATGCCGTCACGGTGGTTACTCGCCGATGTGGGTCTTGTACGCGGCAGGGGTGAGCAGCGTGTCCATCGCCTTGGCGTCATCGGGGCGGAGCTTCACCATCCAGCCCTCGCCGTAGGGATCGCGGTTCACGGCGGCCGGGTCCTTGTCGAGCGCGCCGTTCACCTCGACCACTTCGCCCGCGAGCGGGCTGAACAGCTCGGAGACGGCCTTCACCGCCTCGATGGTGCCGAACGGCTCGTGCGCGTTCACGCGGGCGCCGACCTTGGGCAGCTCGAGAAACACCACGTCGCCCAGCTCGCCCTGCGCGTAGTCGGTGATGCCGACGGTGACGACGCCGTCCTTGCCGGCGCGGACGTATTCGTGTTCGCTGGTGTAGCGGAGGTCGTCGGGGATGTTGGCCATGGTGTGGGTTGCTCCGGACCGGAAGCTAATAGCGAGCGGCGATAAGCCAATGCTGAGCGCGTTCCGTGGGCGTGGCTTGCCGGTGATACTATAATCTGGTATCTTGTCGAATGGCCGCGTTGAGTCGGCGCCATCTGTGCATCCTGGAGCAGGTGTTCGAACACCCGACCAGGGCCGACCTCGAGCGGGAGGAGGCCACGGCGCTCTTGCGGGCGCTCGGTGCCGAGTTGAGCGAAGGCAGGGGATCGCGGTTGCGCGTGCATTTGGGAGGCGTGCGCGCCGTTTTCCACCGGCCGCATCCGGGCAAGGAGTTGCGGAAGTACGCGGTCGAGGATCTGCGAGACTATCTGAAACGTACGGGGATAACACCGTGACCGACGTTCTGCGCTACAAGGGATACATCGGACGGGTCGACGTCGATGCCGACGCCGGCATTCTCCACGGTCGGGTCATCAACACCCGCGACATGATCACGTTCGAGGGTCGAAGCGTCGCGGAGGCCGAGCGTGCCTTTCACGGTTCCGTCGATGACTACCTGGAATTCTGCGAATCGCGTGGCGAGCCGCCTGACAAGCCGTTTTCGGGGAAGTTCCTCGTGCGCGTGTCCGCCGAAACCCACCAGGCCATCGCGGTCGCGGCAGCCCGCGAGGGCAAGAGCCTCAATCAGTGGGTGGCCGAGCAGCTGGAGCGCGACGCCGCAACGCAATCCAGATAATCCAGCCGCTCGCGCGCCGCGCGCTCCTGCTGGAGCGTCGGTGCGACGTCGGCGCCCTGCATCGATTCCAATAGCTCGACCAGCTCGCCGCGGACCTTGTTCACCCGGGCGGTGTCGACCGTCGCGCTCGGCGCCGTGCCCGCGGCCGAATCGGGGCTCAGCGCCGCGGCGCGCTCGATGCCGGCCACGAGCCGTTGTGAAAGCGCGAGTTGGCGGCGCAAACCGTCCATCGGTGTCTTCACCCGCGGGTCCATCCGCACTACGAGCGGCTGTGTGTACGTGCGTCCGTCGACCGTGAGCCGCACGGTGTACCTGCCCGGCAGCACGAACGGGCCGCGCGGTTGCGGCCGAGTGCGGCCCGGCACTGCGCTGATCGGATAGGTGAAGTCCTCGAGATCGGCCCTGGGCCACGGATAGCGCAGGTCCCACACGAAGCGGTGCAGGCCCGGCTCGGCCGAGAGAAAGGGCGACGGCGCGACCCAATAGTCGGGCACGTTGACCAGGTTGCGCGGGTTGGGATCGGGGTTGAGGCCGCGCTCGTAACGCCTTACCGGCTTGCCGCTTGCGTCCACGATCTCAAGCGACATATCCGACGCGCTACCGCTCAGGTGATAGTCGATGATCGCGCCCGCCGGCGGGTTCGGCGCGGTCGGCTCGTCGGGCGGAAGCGGCGTGTCGGTGTAGGTCGAAAGTCTCACGCGCGTCGCGAGCGCGGGCCTGAAGAGATGCGCCGGATCGGCGAGCGCCGCGGCGCCGAGCTGGCGGAGCGGCGAGATGTCGTCGAGGATCCAGAACCCGCGCCCATGGGTGCCGGCGACGAGATCGGCGCCCTTCACCACGAGGTCGCGGATCGACGTCGCCGGCATGTTGCCGCGGAGCGACTGCCAGTGGTCGCCGTCGTCGAACGACACCCACACCTGCGTCTCGCTTCCCGCAAAGAGCAGCCCACGCCGCACTGGGTCTTCGCGCACCACGTTCACCGCCGCACCCGAGTCGATGCCCGCCGTGATCTCGATCCAGCTCCCGCCGCCGTCGCGCGTGCGATAGATGTGCGGGCGCAGGTCATCGAGCCGGAACGTATTCACCGCCGCGTACGCGGTGAGCGTGTCGAAGTGCGAGGCGTCCATGAGCGAGATCTTGGCCCACGGGCGGACCTGGCGCGGCGTCACATTCTTCCAGTGCCGCCCGCCGTCGAAGGTGACGTGGATGAGCCCGTCGTCAGAGCCGGCCCAGAGGATGTTCTCCCGGAGATACGACGGCGCCAGCGTGTACACCACGCCGGGGTGACGGGCGACGGCGTCCGAGTCGTGCGCGTAAGTGCCGACGCTCGGCGGCACGGTCGAATCGCGGCGGGTGAGGTCGGGCGAGATCTCGCGCCAGTGCGTGCCGCCGTCCGTCGTTTCCCAGACCGTGTTCGAGGCGAAGTAGAGCTTGCGCGGGTTCACCGGCGAGAAGAGCGCCGGCGCGGTGCGCAGCTCGCGATAGGTGGAATCGCGGAACGGCTTGGGCGCCACGTCGCGGGTCTGGCCGGTGCGCCGGTCGTACACGGTGAGCCGGCCGCCGAACACGAGATCGGGGTCGAGCGGATCGGCCGCCACGTAGCCGTACTCCTCGGCGCCTACCGGGTGCCAGTCGCGGAAGGTGATCTCGCCGTCGTCGCCGCGGCTCGCGACGCACGCCGAGCCCGACTCCTGCTGCCCGCCGCAGACGCGATACGGCCAGGCATTGTCGGTGCTCACGTGATAGAACTGGGCGGTGGGCTGGTTGTACCACGAGCTCCAGCTCTCGCCGCCGTTCACCGTGATGATGGCGCCCTGGTCGGAGGCGATGAGGATGGTGCGCGGATCCCTGGGGTCGATCCAGATGCGGTGGTAGTCGTCGCCGCCGGGCGCGCCGCGCAGCATGTGCCACGTCGTGCCGCCGTCGGTCGAGCGCCAGACGACGATCGTCGTGGTGTAGACGATGTCGGGATTGGTCGGGTCCACCTTCACTTCGGCAAAGTCCGAGGCGCGCTGGTTGATCCGCTGATCGGTGGTCATCCGGCGCCAGCTCGCGCCGGCGTCGTCGCTCCGGAACACGGCATTGCCGTGGATCTCGTCCACCGAGAGAAAAAGCCGGCCAGGCAGGCTCGGCGCGATACCGATCCCGATACGGCCCAGTCCCTGCTTGAACGTGGGGAGGCCGCGCATGATCGGCGTCCAGTGGTCGCCGCCGTCGGTGGTCTTGTAGAGGCCGGTGCCCGGGCCCTGCCACTGGCCGTTCTCCCACGGCGCCTGGCGCGATTCCCAGAGCGCGGCGTAGAGCGTGTTCGGGTCGTCGGGCGCCATCACGATGTCGATGCCGCCGGTGTTCTCGTCCTTGTAGAGCACCTTCTCGAAGGTCTTGCCCCCGTCAGTCGAGCGGAAAATGCCGCGCTCCGCGTTGGGCCCATACGGATGACCGAGGACGGCGACGAAGAGCCGGTCGGGATTGTGCGGATCGACGGCGATCTGCGGAATCTGCTGGCCGTCGCGGAGGCCGAGGTGGGTCCAGGTGCGGCCGGCGTCGGTGGACTTGTAGATGCCGTCGCCGGTCGAGAGGTCGGGGCGCTGCAAGCCCTCGCCCGAGCCGACGTAGATCACGTCGGGATTCGAGGGCGCCACCGCGATGGCGCCGATCGAGCCGGTGGGTTCGTCGTCGAAGATGGGGGTCCAGGTGCGGCCGAAATCGGTGGTCTTGAAGACACCGCCGTTGACGGCGCCGATGTAGAAGAGGCCCGGATGGCCAGGCACGCCCACCGCCGCCTTGGTGCGGCCGCCGCGGTAGGGGCCGATGGGGCGCCACGTGAGCTCGCGGAAGAGCGCCGGGTCGAAGCCCTGGGCGAATCCCTTCGCGACGCGCTGCGAAACGCCCTGCGCCGGCGCGGGCGGCGCCGCCAGGAGGAGCACGAGCCCGAATGCGACGAGCGCGCGTGCCATCGGCATGCGCGCGGGACGGTCGAACGTCGGAGGGTTCATCGGCAATTGGATCGGCAATTGAATTGAGGTCACTGCGACCGGTCCGTCTGCAAAGCGCTCCACACGTCGCGCGCCGCCTGCTCCAGCGCGGCGCGGCTGCCCGCATTGTCGATCACGTAGTCGCTCCGCGCGCGCTTCTGCTCGGACGGCATCTGCGACGCGATCATCGCGTCCGCCTCCGCCGCGCTGAGCGACCGCTCGCCGATGAGCCGCGCCCGCCGCACCGACTCGGGCGCGTCCACCAGCACGACGACGTCGTACGCGGCGGGATCGGCCGCCTCGAAGAGGAGCGGGATGTCGGTCACGACGATCGCGTCGCCGCGGGCCACCGCCTCGCGGAAGAGCTCGTCGAGCCGGCGGCGGACCTCGGGATGGACGATCGCGTTGAGCGCCGCTAGCTCGACCGGGTCGCCCATCACCCGGCGCCGGAGCAGCGCGCGGTCGAGCGTGCCACCGGTGGCCACCACGTCCGCGCCGAACCGCGCCGCGATCGCCGCGAGCACGGGGCCACCGGGCCGCTGCGCCTCACGCGCCAGCCGATCGGTGTCGATGATCGTAGCGCCCCAGCTCCGGAACAGTTGGGATACCGCCGACTTGCCGGCGGCGATGTTGCCCGTGAGCGCCACGTTCAACGTCACAGCAGCTTCACCTGGTCTTCATCCACCCGCGGCACCTCGTGGCAGCGGCGGCAGCGCGCCTCGTAGCTCTCGTGCCCGCCCACCATGATCGTCGGCGCGTCCCACCGCGCGGGGCGGCCGTCCACCAGCCGCTGGTTGCGGCACGCGAGATCGCCGCACACGACGCAGATCGCCTGCAGCTTGTCCACCGTCTCCGCCACGGCCATCAAGTCACCCATCGGCCCGAACGGCTCGCCGCGGAAGTCGGTGTCGGTGCCGGCGAGCAGCACCCGCGTGCCGCGGCCCGCGAGCGCGGTGGCCACGCCCACGATGCCGCGGTCGAGAAACTGCGCCTCGTCGATCGCGATGAGCGCCGTGTCCGCGCGGGCGAGCCGGTAGATCTCTGCCGCCGAGTCCACCGGGGTCGCGTCCAGCTCCTTGCCGTCGTGGCTGGAGACGCTGTAGAGGCCGGCGTACCGGCTGTCGACGTGCGACTTGAATACCTGCACCCGGCGCCGCGCGATCACGGCGCGCCGCACCCGGCGGATCAGCTCCTCGCTCTTGCCCGCGAACATGACGCCGGCGATCACCTCGATCCAGCCGGTGCGGGCTCCCTGATACATCGCGAATCTCCGGAAGGGCGCGGATGGAGCCGCTAATCTAACGCGCTTAAGGCTCCTCGGGGCGGCCGAGGAGGAGCTGCACCCAGGCGCGGTCTTCCGGACGACTCACGACGTACACGTGGTCGCCCGGCGTGAGCACCGTCGAGCCGCGGGGCGGGATCATCTCGTTGCCGCGGATCACGAGCGTGACGGCGGCGCCGTCGGGCAGCGCCAGCTCGTCGAGGCTGGCGCCGCTCACGGCCAGCCGCTCGTCGATGTAGAAGCTCAGCAGCTCGCCGGTGAGCGGCTGGCGCGACTCGATGGCCAGCACCGCCGGCGGGCTCGGCGGCTCCTTGCGCTCGAGACCCAGGCGCCGCGTGGCAAAAGCGACCGTGCTGCCGGGCACCAGCGCGCTCAGCACCACGATGATGAACACGATGTCGAAGAGCCGGTCCGCGCCGGGCACGCCGGCGAGCACCGGATAGGTGGCGAGGATGATCGGCACGGCACCCCGGAGCCCCACCCACCCCATGTAGCCCACCTCGGCGCCGGTGAAGCGGAACGGCAGCAGGCAGAGCGTCACCACGAGCGGCCGCGCGACGAACGCGAGCACGGCGGTGAGCGCGAGGCCGATCCACACCACCCCCGGGAGATCCGATGGAAACACCAGCAGGCCGAGCAGCAGGAACATCGCGATCTGGCTCAGCCACGCGAGCGCGTCGTGCACCCGGAGCACGCCCGACTGGAACGGCAGCGGGCCCTTGCCCAGCATCACGCCGGCCACGTACACGGCGAGGAATCCGCTGCCGTAGAGCAGCGTCGGCACGCCGAACGCGAGACAGGCGATCGCCACGGTGAACGCGGTGTAGAGCCCGCTCGAGGGGAGCCGGAGCCGGCCCATGAGCGCCCGCCCCGCAGCGCCGAGGAGCCAGCCGGCCAGGAGGCCCACGGCGAGCTGGACGGCGGCGTCGAGCGGCACCCGCCAGAGCACGAGCGGGCCGGGCTCGAGCATGTTGCGGGTGAGCTCGGTCGTGAGGATCACCGCCATCGGGTCGTTGACGCCGGACTCGAGCTCCAGCGTGGCGCCCACCCGGCGCTTGAGCTGGATGCCGCTCGCGCGGAGGGTGGAGAAGACGGCGGCCGCGTCGGTCGAGGAGACGAGCGCGCCGAGCAGCAGGCCGCTGGGCCACGGCGCGCCGAGCACGTGCGCGGCAAAGCCCACCACGACCGCGATGCCCGCGACCCCGACCGTGGCGAGGATCGCCGCGGGGGCCGCCGCGTCGCGCAGCGCCTTGATCGGCGTGTTGAGGCCGCCGTCGAAGAGGATGAGCGCGAGCGCCACGGTGCCGGCGCGGTAGGCAAAGTGGTAATCGTCGAACGCGAGGCCGCCCACGCCCTCCGAGCCCGCGAGCATGCCGATGCAGAGGAAGAGCAGCGCGAGCGGCACGCTGAAGTGCTCGATGGCGCGGCTCGCCACGACGCTGAGCGCGAGCAGCGCGCCGAAGGTGGCGAGGAGGACGGCGGTGGCGGCGGGTTCGGGGGTGAGCATCGTGGCCAATATGGCTTGTCGCGCCGGATGCAGCAGCGCTAAATTAATAGCAGTTAATAACTCAGGGTACGAGGAGCGGACCCATGCCCAAGCCCAACATCTTTTCCGTCTCGCTGCCGCCGCCGGTGCGCGCGCTGCTCGACGCGGAGGCGGAGCGCCAGCAGCGCTCGCGCAGTTACATCGTGAGCGAGGCCATCCGAGAGTATACCACGCGGCGGCAGGAGGAGGAGTTCGGCGCGGCGCGAGACCGCACGCTGCGCGAGGGGCTCGCCCTCACCCCGGCCGAGCGCGTGCGGTTGGCGGAAGACCTGTGGCGGGAGTTGACGCGCGGGCGCAAGCCGGGCAAGGCGTGGACCGCGTCATTCGAGACGTTCGAGGACTACGAGCAGTGGCGGCGCCGGGGCGGGGAGGATCAGCGGTGAAGCCCGGGTCCGGGCCCGCTGACTCTGAGGGGCGCCTTGTCGCCGTCTGCCGCCTGCTCAACGAGGCGCGGGTCCGGTACGTCGTCATCGGCAGCTTTGCGCTTGCACTCCACGGGCTCGTGCGCGCCACCAAGGATGTGGACGTGCTCCTCGAGCCCACCCTCAGGAACGCGCGCCGCGCGCTGGATGCGCTGAGCGCGCTGCCCCTCGGCGCGGCCGCCGAGCTCGACCCGGCCCGTGTCGTTGCCCGGCCGGTCACGATCGTCGGCGACGACCCCCGCGTAGACCTGCTGACGCTGGCCTGGAGCGTCCGCTATGCGGATGCCGCGCCCCGGATGCAGCGGGTCACCATCGGCGGCGTCGACATTCCATTCGCTGATCTCGACACGCTCATTCGCAGCAAGCGGACAAATCGACTGCGGGACCAGGCTGACGCGGAGGAGCTCGAGCGGCTGAAGCAGTTGCGCGGCGAGCCCGACCTCAGCTCCTGAGCTTCGGCCGGCCCGGCGGTCTGGGCGGCCTCGGGCCGCCGCGCCCCGCCGGGCGCGCGCCCTCCCGCGCCGGGCCGCGGTCGAGCCGCGCCACCACGCGCTTCCGCCGGATGGTTGACCCGGTGAGCGCCGCCGCGATCCGCTCGGCGTCCGCGGCGGGCAACTGCACCAGCGAGTAGCCGTCGCGTAGCTCGATCCGCCCGATCTGCTCGCGCGGCACGCGCAGCTCCTTCGTGAGCACGGCGACGAGATCGTTGGCCGTCGCGCCTTCGTTCTTGCCGACGCCGACCCAGACGCGCGCCGTCGCTGGGGTCGCCGCCGGCGCCTGCGCTGCCACCGCGCCCGCGGGCGTTTCGACGGCGGCAGCGCCCGATGCAGCGGCGCCCTCCCACAACTCGTACAGCGCCGCCGCCACCGCGACCGGATCGTATCGCTCGAGCAGCGGACCCAGCACGTAAAGCGCGCGCTCCGGCCGACCGCTCTCGACGGCCTTCGCCACCGCCGCGCGCCGCGCCGCGGCCGCGCTTGCCGTGCGCTCCGCGACGCTCGGCAGGCGAATCGGCCGGCGCGGCTCGGCGATCCGCTCGACGTACGCTTCAGCGCCCGGCGGCACGAGCAGCACGACGGTGCCGGCCGAGATGAGCTGGCGCAGGCGGTCGGGCGTCGGCGGGTCGAAGGCGACGACGATTTCCGATGCGGGTGCGTCGCCCTCCGGCGAGTCGCCGCTTACGACGTGCACGCCCGAGTCCCCGACGGGGAGCGCCTCGGCCAGCGCCGCATGCCGGCTCCGGTCCGCGGTCCACACGGTGAGCGAGGCCGGGTCGAGCAGCTCGAGCAATTCGCCCACTGCTGCCGCACGCCGCGCCCACGCCACCGACGCCGTACGAACCGGCCCGGCGCGCTCGCTCCTCGCCGCCGCGCCGGGCGCCGCATGCTCCGCCGCCCCGCCTACCGTGAGCGCTCGGCGGGCATACCGCTCCGACAGGTCGGCCGCGCGCGCCGGCTCACTCGTGAGGATGACCCGCTGCGCGTCCCGCGGCAGCTCGGCCATGACTGCGGTGAGCGCGTCCGCGTCGGGCCACTGCTCGGGCCACCCGAGCACGAGCGCCGCGATCGACTCGGCCCCGAGCGCGCTCCGATGCAGCAGCGCGAGCGCCGTATCGGGCGAGGCAACGAGAAGGTCGAGCGCCTCGCCCGCGAGCCGCCGCGCCGCGCGCGCCGCACCATGCGTCACCTCCACGCCGAGCGACGCGCCGCGCGCGAGCGCGTGGGCCACGACGCCCCACTCGTCGAGCATCGTCTCGGGTGCCAGCACCAGCGCCCGCCTGCGCGACTCGCCCCCCAAACGGCTCAGCACCCCCGCGAGCGCGGGCCCCGCATACGCGGGCGCCGGCGGCGCCACGACCACGACGTTGTGCCCCCGCGCCGCCGTGGGCACCACCTCGCGCACGGCGGCATCATCCGCGCTCCACCCGAGCCGGGCGAGCGCGTCCGCAATCGGCGGCGTGAGGTGAAGCGCGACAAGATCAGTCAACGGACGTCCTCGGTTGCATGTACCCACTCCGGGACAACGGCGGAGCAGCGAAAACGGGCGCGGGCGGAGCCGACTGTCGGCTTGTCGGCGGAGGCCCCGCGCCCGTTTTCGCCGCTCCCGCCCGCGCCCAACCTAAGCCCGGCCACACGAGCGCGCCAACCGTTGACATCCCCCCATCCTCGAAGAACCTTTCCCCCACGCACCCTCACCCATTCCGGATTCGCCGATGCCCGACCCGCTGTCGCCCAATCTCCAGCACCTCAAGGCCTCCGAGACGGTCGCCATCAGCAACGAGACCAAGCGCCGCAAAGCCGCCGGCGAGGACGTGCTGGACCTGAGCGTGGGCGAGCCCGACTTCGACACGCCGGCGCCCGCGGCGCAGGCCGGCATCAGCGCCATTCAGCGCGGCATGACGCGCTATCCGCCCAACATCGGCATCGCCGAGCTGCGCAACGCCATCGCGCGCCGCATGTCGACGCTCTCGGGCGGCCGCGCCGTGAACGCCGACAACATCGTGGTGAGCTCGGGCTCCAAGCAGTCGCTCTTCAACGCCTGCTTCAGCCTGTTCGGGCCGCACGACCAGGTGCTGATTCCGTCGCCCGCGTGGGTCTCCTATCCGCAGATCGTCCATCTCACGCGGGCCGAGCCGGTGATGGTGCCCGGCGCGCTCGACTGGGGCCTCAAGGTGAGCGCCGCCGATCTCGACCGCGCCAGCTCGAAGCGCACCCGCGGCTTGCTCATCTGCTCACCGTGCAATCCGACCGGCTCGGTGTACACCGCGCCCGAGCTCAAGTCGATCGCCGATTGGGCGCGGAAGAACGAGGTGTGGATCATCGCCGACGAGATCTATCGGCCGATCCACTACGGCACCGGCCCCGCCGCATCGTTCCTCGATCTGCCGGACGAATACCTCGAGCGCACCGTCGTGATCTACGGCGCGAGCAAGGCGTACGCGATGACCGGCTGGCGCATCGGCGCGGCGCTGGCCCCGCCGCACGTGGCAAAGGCCATGGCGGCGCTGCAGTCGCACACGACGACGGGCGCCAACCAGCCCGCGCAGTGGGCCGCGGCGACGGCGTTCAGCGACGATCGGGTGGAGCAGGAGGTGCACCGGATGGTGGCCGCGTTCCGCCGCCGGCGCGATTACCTGGTCAGCCGCTTCCGCACCGAGATGCCCGGCATCGAGTTCGTCGAGCCGCACGGCGCGTTCTACTTCTTTTTCCGGGTGGACGGGCTCCGCGATCAGAAGCCGGTGACCGGCTCCGAATTCTGCGAGAGCCTCATGCAGCGCGAGGGTGTGGCGCTCGTGCCGGGCGCCGCGTTCGGCGACGATCGCTGGGTGCGGTTGAGCTACGCCGTGTCCGACGCGGACCTGGAGCGCGCCCTCGACCGAATCCTCCGGCACGCGCAATCCGTCGCCTCGGCCCGCGCCGCATGATCGCGATGGAGGCGCGGGTCGAGCCGCTCACCGGAGCGCTCCCCACGCTCACCTGGCGCTGGGATCCCGAGACCGACATCCTTTCCGGCTCCTTCAAGGGCACCCGCTCCGCCGGCGGACTCACCGGCACCGTGGAGTTGGCGGACGAGCAGGGCTCGGTGGCGGTGCTCGACGTGAACAACGGCGTGGTGTGCGGGCTCGACGTCGTCGTGTGGCCCGAAGTGACGACGGTCATCGAGCTCAAGCTGCCGGCGACGCTCACCGACGGGCGGGTGGTGCTGCCGCAGAGGCCATCGCGGCCCGGCGTGGCGTCGGTCGAGGTGGATGCCGCGCTCAGCATCGCCACCGATCCGAGCGAGAGCATCTTTCACCTCACCGTGGGCCCGCGGCGCGAGGTGGACGTGGTGCGTGTGGCCGACCGGCTGCTGGTCGAAGTGGACCGCGTAGGAGATCTCGCCGGGTTCTGGCTCGTCGAAGTGCCGCCGTTCCCCGCCGAAGAAGAGGTCTAGCCGAAGAATTCAGCTCTCCTCGCGTGAGAGCGCGCGCTCGATCCGCGGATCGGGCACCAGCCACATCACGGCGACCAGCACGTAGAGAAGCTGCGCGATCCATTGCCGGGCAAAGGCCGACGCGATGGCGACGATATAGATCACGATCGAGACGCGGCCTTTGAAGTCGCTGCCCACCGCGGTGGCCAGGAGCGAATCCCGGCCCTGCCTTGCGACGATGACCTGCTCCAGGATCCAGTAGGCGATCGCCGCCATGAGCAGCACGACGCCGTACACCGCGGTCGGCGCCGCCGCGAAGTGGTTCTCGCCCATCCAGCCGGTGACGAACGGGACGAGCGAGAGCCAGAAAAGCAGGTGGAGGTTGGCCCAGAGAATGGCGCCGTTCACCCGCTCGGTCGCGAGGAGCATGTGGTGATGATTGCTCCAATAGATGCCGAGATAGATGAAGCTCAGAATGTAGCTGAGGAAGACCGGAAGGACGGGGCGCAGCGCCTCGATCGTCGTGCTGTGGGGCACGCGCAATTCCAGCACCATGATGGTGATGATGATGGCGAGGACGCCATCGCTGAAGGCCTCGACGCGGGCGGTGCCCATCTGCCTCAGGCCGGCGCGTGGCTGAGCCCGAGTCCGCCGGCGACGACCCGCAGGCGGCGGTCCCGGGTCCACAAGCGGATCGTTCCGCCCAGCGCCGCGGACGCCAGCAGGTGCACGTCGACGATTCCGATGCCCCGGCCCATCAAGGCACGACGCTCCAGAAATTCCAGTGCCTCGGCATCCGTAGCGGTTGGCGCCCGGGGGAGCCGCGCGAGCAGATCGAGCACCTCGCGCCGATTCTTCAGGTTTCCGCACGCCAGCTCACCGTGCACCAGCGGATGCACGCAGACCTCTCCCGCGTTCAGCGCCGCCGCAAGGGCCGATTCGCCCCGCCGCAGGTGGTCAACCCAGATGGAGGTGTCGACCAGGATCACCGGCTCCTCGGCCGGCGCCGTGGAATGCGGCGCAACGCCGGTTCGCTGCCGCCCAGGCGGGCCAGGCGCCGTGCGCTTTCGCGCTCGATCAGTGCGCGCAGGCCTTCGTGAATGAGGGCGGTCCGTTCGGTGGTCCCCGTGAGGCGCTGCGCCTCGGCGAGAAGGCGGGCATCGAGATTGAAGGTCGTACGCATGGCGGTCGCTCGGACTGGTATGCACCAAGCATACATCAAATGATGGCGTGCCGCGACCCGCGCACTACGCCGCCCGCTCCCCCAGGAACCCTTCCGCCTGCCGCCGCACCATGCCCGCGTAGTACCCGCCCCGGCTCACCAGCTCCGCGTGCGTCCCCATCTCCGCCACCCGCCCGTCGCGCACCACCACGATGCGGTCCGCGCCCATCACCGTCGAGAGCCGGTGCGCCACGATGATCGACGTGCGGCCGCGGAGCAGCGTCCGGAGCGCGTCCTGGATGAGCGCCTCCGATTCACCGTCGAGCGCCGAGGTGGGCTCGTCGAGCACCAGCACCGGCGGGTTCTTGAGCAGCGCCCGCGCGATCGCCACGCGCTGCCGCTGCCCGCCCGAGAGCCGGCTCCCGCGCTCGCGCACCACCGTGTGGTAGCCGTCGGGCAGCGCCACGATGAAGTCGTGCGCGTTGGCCGCGCGCGCCGCCGCCTCGATTTCCCCGTCGCTCGCCTCGGGCCGGCCGTAGGCGATGTTGGCCCGCACCGTGTCGTTGAAGAGATGCGAGTCCTGCAAGACGACGCCGAGCTGGCGCCGCAGCGACTTCTGGGTCATCCGCCGGATGTCGGTGCCGTCCACCAGTATGCGTCCTGACGTCGGCGCATAGAGGCGCTGGAGCAGGCTCACGAACGTGCTCTTGCCGCTGCCGCTCGGCCCCACCAGCGCCACCGTCTCACCCGCGCGCACGTGCAGGTCCACCGCGTGCAGCACCGGCGCGCCCGCCTTGTACTCGAAGCTCACGCCCTCGAACATCACGTCGCCGCGGAGCGGCGGCACCTCCACCGCGCCGGGCTCGTCGCGCACCGCGTCGTCGGCGTCGAGAATGTCGTAGATGATCTCGAGCGAGACCGACGCCTTGCGCAGCGTCTGATAGACGTTGGTGAGGTTCTGCACCGGCCCGAACAGTCCGCCGATGTAACCGAGGAAGGCCACCAGCGTCCCCAGCGTGATCTCGCCCTGCCAGACGAGCAGGCCGCCGAGCCCGATGGCGGTGAGCCGCGCGAGCGTGCCGGCGAGGCTCCGGAACGCGCCGTTCCGGTTGTCCTTCCGCACGCCCTTCCGCACGATGTCGAGCCCCTCCCGCACGCCGTCAAGGAATCGCCGCTGCTCGGCGTCCTCCATCGCGAAGCTCTTCACCGTCATGATGCCGGTGAGCACCTCGTTGAACCGGGAGTACACCGAGGTCCAGCGCTCGACCAGCCGCCGCTCGCGCCGGGTCTGCTCGCCCGCGGCGTATGCGCCGATGAGCGCCGGAAGCGGCGTGAAGACGACGACCGCCGTGGCGAGCCGCCAGTCGAGTTGCAGCATGGCGACGAGCGAGAGGCAGAGATAGAGCAGGGTGGGCAGCAGGTTGAACCCGATCTCGCTGAACGCGGTGACGAAGCCGGTGATCGCCGTGTTCACCCGGTTCACCGTGCCGCCCACCCCTTCCCGCTGGTGGAACGCGACCGGGAGCGAGTTGAGCTTGGCCGTGACCGCCTCGCGCACCCCGTACTCGACACCGAGCCGCAGGTCCCAGCTCAGCGTGCCGAGCCAGGCGCTGAGCCACGCGCGTCCCACCTCGAGACCGAGCAGCCCGGCCATGATGATGCCGAAGCGTACGAGGTCGCGCCGGCGGCCCAGCTCGTCGAAGAGGTACTTCATGACGAGCGGGTCGGCCGCGCTGAGCGACGACATGAAGAGGGCGAGCGCGAGCACGCCTACGAGCGCCCGCCGATGGGGCCGGACGAACTCGAACGAGCGCCGAACCAGCCCTTGGGCGATCGGCGATGCTTCGAGGGCGTGCGGCGGCGCGGCGGAACGAAGCGGGATTGTGGATGCGGGCACGATGGCGCCGAAGATAGCAAGAGTGGGGCCGGGGGGGCGGCAAACGGGCGGTCAGGCGGACGGGCGGTCTGGCGGTCAGCAACGATGCTGGACGGGGCTCGGGATCTCCCTCAGTCCGCCCGTCCGCCTGCGTTCAGCTCTACCAACCGCGGGCCGCCGCGCGTCATCTCCAGCGTGCTCACCGAGGCCGGGGCCAGCTCGAGACGAAGAAAGTGATCGAGCGGGATGCCCAGATAATGGCAGAGCACGGCCCGGAGCACATCGAGGTGGCTCACCACGACGACGCGGCCGTCGGGAAACGTCGCGCCGAGCCGCTCCAGCTCGGCCACGGCGCGGGACTGGGCTTCGAGCATGAGCTCGCCACCGGGGGGGCGGGTGGTGCCGCGGAACTGATTGAAGCGCTGCCAGAGGGGGTCGGGCGCGAGGAGCTCGATTTCCGCGCCGGTCCAGGCGCCGAAATCAAGCTCGGTGAGGGCCGCCGAGACCTGGGCCTCGACGCCTCGGTCCGCGGCGATCGCCTCCGCGGTCTCCCGGGCCCGCTCGAGCGGACTCGAGACGATCGCGTCGAGGGGCACCGAACTGAGCCGCGCCGCCAGCCGCTCCGCCTCCGCCCGGCCGGCGGCCGAGAGGTGCACGCCGGCGGCCCGGCCCGCGAGGCGGCGGCGCACCGAGTCACAATGCGCGTGGCGTACGAGCAGGAACGTGGTCACCCCGTATACTCCCGTGGCCGGCGGTCACCTGCTACAAGGCTGGTGTGATCCCAATCATCCACCGCCCGGCGAGGAACATACACCTTAGCACTTCCTCGTTCGTCGCAGTAAGGGTTCTCGAATGAAGCTGGTCGTCTTTGGCCTGTCCATCAGTTCCTCGTGGGGAAACGGCCACGCTACGCTCTGGCGGGGCCTCTGCCGCGCCCTGGGCGCCCGCGGCCACTCCGTCGTTTTCTTCGAGCGCGACGTCCCCTACTACGCCTCGCACCGCGACCTCACCGACATGCCCGGGGGCGGCCGGCTGGTGCTCTACCCGGAATGGGACCTCGTGCTCCCGATCGCGCGCGCCGAGCTGGCCGAGGCGGATGCGGCGATGGTGACCTCGTATTGCGCCGACGGGGTCGCGGCCGCGGAGCTGGTGCTCGACTCACCGGCGCGGGTCAGGACGTTCTACGATCTCGACACGCCGGTGACGCTGGAGCGCCTCCGCCGAGGCGAGCCCGTGCCTTATCTCCCGCCGCAGGGCCTGGGCGACTTCGACCTGGTGCTGAGCTACACCGGTGGCGGCGCGCTCGACGAGCTGGTGAGCCGGCTCAATGCGCGCCGGGTGGCGCCGCTCTACGGGAGCGTCGATCCTGAGGTGCACTATCCGGTGCCGCCGCGCCCCCACTATGCCGCCGACCTCTCATATCTCGGCACCTATGCGGAGGACCGGCAGGAGGCGCTCACCGCGCTCTTCGTCGAGCCCGCGCGGCAGCGGCCTGCGCAGCGATTCGTGATCGGCGGCGCGCAATACCCGCAGGCCTTTCCGTGGGCCCCGAACATCTGGTTCGTGCGTCACCTGCCGCCCGCCGAGCATCCCGCGTTCTACAGCTCGTCGCGTCTCACGCTCAACGTCACCCGCGCCGCAATGGCCGAAATGGGGCACTGTCCCTCGGGCCGTCTCTTCGAGGCGGCGGCGTGCGGCGTGCCCGTGCTGAGCGACCGGTGGGATGGGCTCGACCGCTTTTTCACGCCGGGCGAGGAGATCCTGGTCGCGAGCGGTCCCGACGAGGTCGTGGCCGCGCTCGACCTGCCCTACGAGGAGCTCGCGCGCATCGGCCGCGCGGCGCGGGAGCGCGCACTCGCGAGCCACACGGCGGAGCGTCGCGCCGAAGAGCTGGAGGAGGCGCTTGGCGCCACCCTCGAGGTGGAGGCCTGAATGATGTGGGGCATCGTTCCGGCGGCCGGGTCGGGAAGCCGCATCCAGCCGCTCGCGTTCTCCAAGGAACTGCTGCCGGTCGGCAGCCGGATCGACCACGGCATCGAGCGCCCGCGCGCGGTGAGCGAGTACCTGGTCGACCGGCTCATCCTGGGCGGCGCGGATCGGCTCTGCTTCGTCATCGCACCGGGGAAGTCCGACATCCTGGAGTACTATGGGGGCGGCGCGTGCCAGGCGCACATCACCTTCACGGTGCAGCCGCGCCCGGCCGGGCTCTGCGATGCGCTCTTCAGCGCGCTCCCGCTCACCCGGCCCGACGACTTCGTGCTCATCGGCCTGCCCGACACGATCTGGTATCCGGAAGACGCGCTGCATGCGGTGGGCAGCGATCCGCTCTCGTTTCTCCTCTTTCCGGTGAGCCGCCCCGAGCTGTTCGACGCCGTGCGCACCGACGCGGACGACCGGGTGCTCGAGATCCAGGTGAAGCACGCCGAGCCGGCGTCGAACTGGATCTGGGGCGCGGTGAAGCTTTCGGGCGAAACATTCCATGCGCTGCACGCGCTCTGGCTCGCGCGGGGCCGGCGCGACGAGTATCTCGGCACGCTGGTGAATGCGTGGCTGGCGGGCGGCGGCACGGCGGTCGGCGTGCGCGCGGGCGAGGCGTACGTGGACGTCGGTACGCTGAACGGATACCGCGAGGCGATCACGATGCTGAGCGCGCGGCCGGTGGAGCGGTCGGGCGGATTCCGGCGCGAAGCCACCGCGGCTCCGGGCGCCGTTCCCCCGGCCGCGGCCGCAGCGGCCGTGCCGGCCGGACGCTGAGGGCGCCGGCGTGGTCGAGGCGGTAAAGATCTGGAACGAGCCCAACAACCTCTCGCACTGGGACTTCGAGCTGGACGCCGGCTGGCGGATCTTTGCCGACACGGTGGCCGCCGCCTCCGCGGCGGTCGCGGCGGAGCGCCCACGAACCACGCGCGTGCTGGGCGGCATTTCGCCGATCGATCCTGGGTTCATGAGGAACATGCGGGACCAGGGCGTGCTCGACCGGGTGGACGCGGTCGCGGTGCATGGCTTTCCGCTCGACTGGAACCACTGGCAGATCCAGGAGTGGCCCGCCAAGCTCGACGAGATCCGCGCCGTCACCGACCGGCCGATCTGGGTGACCGAGGTCGGCGTGTCGACGTTCGGCGCGGAGGAGGTGCAGGCGTTCGGGCTTGCCCGTACGGCGGAGCTGCTCATCGGCCGGGCGCCGCGGATCCATTGGTACAGTCTCTACGACCTGCCGCGCGCCTGGCCCGCCACCACACGGCACCGCGAGGCGGAAGGCTCGTCCTACTACCGCCACTTCTACATGGGGCTGCTCAAGGAAGACGGCACGCCCAAGCTCGCGGCCGCCGACTTTGCGCGGCACACGCCGGCGCTCGGCATCTGCCAGTGGTTCCACTTCGAGGACCCTCGGCTCGACGACGCGGTGCGCTGGCTCGATCGACTGGGCGTGCGCCACGTGCGCACCGGCTTGAGCTGGGCTGACAGCCTCCGGCCCGGCGCGCTGGCGTGGTTCGACCGGCAGATGCGCGCGCTCGAGCCGTTCGACGTGACGCTCACGTTCTGCTTCACGCCCGAATCACGCGGGCTCCGCCCCCACCACACGAGCCCGCCGCGCTCGGTCGAGGAATTCGCCGATTTCTGCGGCGCGATGACCCGGCGCTACGTCTGCTGAGCGAGCGCCGGCGCGTCCGGCATCGTCGTCCCGAACAGGTCGTCAGCCCAGATGAAGTCGATCCCCGCGCGGCGTGCGGCCTCGCGGTCGGTCTCGGCGTCGCCGACGAAGAGGGTGCGTTCGGGCGGCACGCCCCAGAACGCCATGATGCGCTCGAGCATTGCGGGCGCGGGCTTGCGGCAACTGCACCCGGCCTCGTCCGCGTGCGGGCAAAGCTGGATGGCATCGTCCGGGAGCGCGCGGCCGAGGGCTTCGCGCGCGAGAGCGCGGAGCAGCCGCCGGGCCCGTGCGAGCGTGAGCTGGCCGTAGGCGATGCGGTCCTGATTCGAGGCGATGCCAAACCGCGGGGCGACCGGGGTTGCGAGCCGACGAATCGCGTCGGGGACGCCGGGGCGGAGCTCCCAGTCGCCGTCGTCGAAGGGACAGGGCTGGCCGGCGACCGTGGTGCGGCGGAGCGTGCCGTCAGCATCGAAGATGACGAGGTCGTAGCGCGGCGCGCCGCCGCGGTGGCGATCAGAGGCCGGCGCGCGGCACAACGCGTCGCGCAGTGCGGCGGCGTATCGGGCCGTGGCGGCGCGGAATCGCTCGGCATCCGCAGCGGCCGAGGAGATGCTGCCGAGCGCCTCGGCGGCGAGGGTGCAGTAGCCCACGCGAAAGGCGAGGTACGCGAGGCGGTAGGCGGGGAGCCGCTCCGCCGTGCCGCGGTCGCCGGAGTGCCGGGCGTACGCGTCGACCAGCGCGCGCTCGCCATCAGCATCGAGCGCAAATTCGACGGCCGCCGCGGCCAAATCCCAGGCGATGTCCTGCGGGCCAGGCATGAAATGATCGTCGCCGTGGTCGAGCGCGTCGGTCTTCATGTAACCGTGCGGCGTGCGGAGCCATTCGTGCGGCAGCATGCGGCCGTCGATGATGCACGCGTGGTCACTCCAGCGCGCCGCGCCCATCGCGCGATGGGCGCGCTCACCCCACTCATCGCCCAACGCGCGCGCCGCATTGAAGGCCGCCATTTCCGCCAGCGCCTCCCGCGACGCGCCCGGCTCGGCGGGAGCGAGGGCGCGTACGTCGGCGGCGTAGCGGGCGATGGCGGCGATGAGATGACTGGTGACGTCCGCGGCCGCGAGCGGGGTGCCCTCGACCCATCGCGTGCAGAGAAAGCCATGCGCGACCCCAAGCGGCTCGGGCGACCAGCCCATCGCGCTGAGCGCTTGTGCGCGCTCGAGCCGCCGCGCGCCGAATCGCCCGAGGCCGGCGAAGCGCAGCAGGTGGCGCGCGCCGACCTTACCGCCGCCCGCCGATGCGATGTCGAGATATTTTCGCCGCTCGTGCTGCGGCTGCACGGCCGGCCAGTCGCGGGCGTCGGGAATGAGCCGGCGGCGCCACGCACCGGCTGAGAGGTCTTCGAGTGCGGCGGCGCCGCATGCGCGGGCAAGGCGTCCCGATTCGAGCCAGACGTTCTCGAACGGGATGACCGTCTGGCGGAGCCGGGGCCAGCGATCCCGCGCGCGCGCCGATCGGAGCGCGCTTCCATCGGTGCACCAGCTCGGAAAGAGCGCAATCCGCTCCTCGGGCACGCCGAGCTGCACCAGCGCATCCACGGTGCCGTCGAGCGAGGAGCCGCTCAGGCCCGGTCCCTCGTCCACGACCAGAAACCATCCGGCGAGCCGCTCGCGCAGCGCCGCGGCGAGCTCGGATGCGAAGCGCGGCCGGCGGTCGAACGGATGTCCGCGCGGCCGCACCGTGAACGACGCGAGTTGCCAGCCGCGCTCGGCGAGCACGGCGGTGACGCAGGCGACGAGCGTGGCCCCGATGGTGCGGAGGCCGAGGCAGGTCGCCATGGGCCCGGGGGCGTCGCGCTCCGCACCGTGCTCGGCTTCGAGCCGCGCGGCCGCCTCGAAGTAACACTCGGGATACACCGCATAGTGCGCGAACCCCTCCGGCACCGCGAGCGCAACTTCGCTCGGCAGCTCGGCACGCTCGAGCCCGGAGAGCGCGTCGGCGGCGTGGTCGAGGTGCCCGCGCACGTCGTGTTCGATGCCGCGCCACGCGCACCATGCCGCGCCCGCCAGCGCGCGGGTCACACGATGGAGTGCGGCCATCGGCGGCAGCACCCGGTCGATTTCGGGGCAGAGTGCGTCGGCCACGGCGGACTCGAGCGCGCCCCCATCGATGAGCAGCGCGATCAACCGGTCATAGCGCGCCGGACCGGCTCCAAGACTGCGCGCGGAGCCGAGCGACTCCCGCAGCTCGGCCAGCGCCGCGTGCGACGCCGTGCACCGCGTCTCGTTCCGGTAGACGATCATGATGTCGAGCCCGGCTCGCCGTCAGCCCCAGCGCTGTCCCGTGGCGGCGAGGAGCTCGGGGGTGATGTCGTATGGTGGCCCGTCGGGCGCATTCGGCGCCGCCGGCTCGCAGAGCCAGATCTCGTGGCCGGGGCGCCGGACGATGCGCAGCCCGCTCGAGCGGAGCATCGCCTCCACACCGGCCTCGTTCGGCACCCACCAGTTGGTCGGGTCGCCCACCAGGCGCTGCTCGACGAACGCCATCGCGGGCCAGCCCGGCGCGCGGAGCGCCTCGCGATCGTCGAGCCCGGGATCCGCGCTCGCCGGCGCGCGCTCGGTCTCCGGAATCGTGAGCGTCTGGAACACGAGCAGCCGGCGCACCCGCCGGGCCACGAGGTCGAGGCCGAGCAGCGGATAGCGGAGGTGATACAGGACGCCCATGAAGAGCACGAGGTCGTAGTGCTCGCGCTCGCGGGCCAGGTCGTACACCTGCATCCGGCGGAACTCGATCGCGCGCTCGAGGCCGTACTCGCGCGCCGCCCACTCCGCCTGCCGCAGGTAGTGCGGGTCCACGTCGATGCCGGTGACGGAGGCGCCCCGGCGGGCCAGCTCGAACGAGTAGAAGCCCGCGTTGCAGCCGATGTCGAGCGCGCGCCAGCCGTGCAGGTCTCCCGGCACGAGCGAGGCGACGACATCCCATTTGTAGCTGGGAAAGTCGCCCAGGAAATGATCGGGCGCGGTCTCGACTCCGTCGGGGAGATGGAGGTTGTGGAACCAGGGCCCGAGCGAGCGGATGGTCTCGAGGCGGGTGCTCATGACGCCGGCCCCGCGGTCGCAATCGCACGGGCGGGGCGGCCCAGTCGCTCGAGCGCGTACGATTCGAGCTCGGCCGCACGGTGGCCGGCGGTGTGTTGCGCCAGCACGCGGGCGCGCGCCGCCGCGCCGACCCGGCGCCGCGCCGGCTCGGACGTCTCGCGGACGATGTCCAGCGCGTCGCCGGCGTCGCGGGCGAGATAGATCTCGGCGTCCGGCTTGAAGAGGGTATCGAGACCGGGCCACGCGTCACTCACGATCGGCGTGCCGCACGCCGCCGCCTCGAACAGCCGCACGCTGGGCGACCACCCGGCGCGCACCATATGGGCCCGGGTGACGTTGAGCGTGAAGCGCTGTGCGTTGTAGAACCGGCGATGCCGCGACGGCGGCAGATGCTGCACCCGGCGCACGTTGCGCGGCCACGCGATTCCGTCGGGATACTGCGGCCCCGCGACGACGAACCGGCCCGCGTTCCACCGGCGCGCGGGCTCGAGCAGCAGGCGGTCCAGCGCCGGCTGACGGTCCCCGCTGTACGTGCCCATATAGCCCAGGTCCCAGCGATGGGGCATGGGGTCGGGGTAGTACTGGGTTGCATCCACCGAGCAGTAGAGCGGCAGCGCCGCGCGCGCGCCGTACTCCACCTGCAGGCGCTCGAGCGTGGGCCCGCCGGTAAACGAGAGGTAGAGGTCGTACGCGCGGATCAGCTCGGCCGTGATGTAGCCGGCGCGCCGCTCGGCGAGCCGTGCGAGCGTCACCGGCGTGTCGATGTCGTAGAATGCCGTGACGCCGCGTGCGATTCGAGTCACCCACCGGCCGATGGTCGCCCCCTGCGGCACGAAGGAGCCGACCACGACGAGATCGGCCGCGCGCACCTGGTCGGCGTAGTGGGCCCGAAGCTCGCCGAAATTGGCGTACAGCTCGGTGCGGCCGTAGGGGGGGTCGGGGAGGTCGCGGTTGTCGGCGTACCACTCGAGGTCGCGCTCGAGAAACAGGACGTCGTGGCCCCGCGCCGAAAGCCCGCGCACGAGGCCGCGGTACGTGGTGGCGTGCCCGTTGCCCCAGCTCGACGTGATCGAGAGCCCGAGGATGACGATCCGGAGCCGCGCCGGGCTCATCGGACCGTGCTCCCGAGCAGCGCCTCGACCTGTGCGGCGCGGTGGGCGTAGGTGTGCTCGGCGAGGACGCGGGCGCGCGCCGCGCTGCCCAGCGCGCGCGCCTCGGCTGGCGATAGCGCCTCGAGCCGTTCGGCCACCTCGGCGCCGTCGTGCACCACGAGCACCTCGGCGCCGGGCTCGAGGAACAACTCGATACCTTCCCACGCGTCGGTCAGGAGGCACGCGGCGGCGCCCGCCGCCTCGAACACCCGCGTGGGCGGCGAGAAGCCGTAGCGCGCCATGCTCGCGCGGTTCACGTTGAGCACCGCGCGCGGCGAGCAATTGAAGGCGTTGTGCTCGTGGGTGTACACGTGGCCGGCGTTGCGCACGTTCTCGGGCAGCGGCTTGTCCTGCCAGCCGTTCCCGCCGAGCAGGAATCGGCGCGCCGGGAGCCGTCGGGCCGCCGCGAGGAAAAATTCGTCGACCCGCGCCTCGCGGTCCGGCAGGCGGTTGCCGAGAAAGGCGAGGTCGGCGGCAAAGCGGGGCTCAGGCGGAACGGGATGATGGGTTTCGGGATCGAGCGCGTTGTACACCGGCACGCACTCGCGCGCGCCGAGCGCACGATAGGCCGCCACCACCGGATCGCCGCCGCCGTAGGTGAGCACGAGGTCGTAGCGGGGCACGAGCGCGTGGAACGGATCGGCGGCATTGCGCTCGAGACGCTCGAGCGTCGCTGGCGCATCCACGTCCCAGAAGGCGACCAGCGTGTCGGCCCCCGCCAGCGCGAGCACCTCGCGCTCCAGCAGCTCGTCGAAGACGCCGACCCCGCTGGCTTTCACGAGGAGGTCCGCGCCGCGGGCGCTCTCGAGCGCCGCAAGTGCGGCGTCCTCCGACGCGCCGTCGTACACCACGACGCGCGCCCAGTCGGGGTCGGGGATGTCGCGGTGCTGCTGGCGGCCGTATGCGTCGGGCTCGTAGAAGGTGACGCGATGTCCGCGCGCCGCGAGCGCGCGCACGACGCCGCGGTAGTAGGTCGCGGCGCCGTTCCAGTACGCCGAGACGAGGCTCGAGCCGAAGAAGGCGACGTCCATGCCGGGGCTCACGCGGCGGCCTCCTGCGCGCCGTCATCGAGCTCACGGTGGATCCGGAGCAGCTCGTCCACGCGGTGGGCGCAGGTATGCCGCGCGCGCACGGTGCGGAGGCCGTTGCCGGCGATCCGCGCGGCGAGCTCCCGGTCGAGCAGGAGCCGCCCGAGCTGCTCCCGCATCTCGTTGCCGGCGCGCGCCACGAGGTAGTCCTCGCCCGGCGTGAAGAGGTCTTCCGCATCATCCCAGGGCGCGGAAACCAGCGGAATGCCGCAGGCGAGCGCCTCGAACATGCGGATGGTAGGAATCCCCGGCAGCGCCTTGGCGTAGGGGCGCCGGGGCACGTGCACCGTCACCCGGAACCGGGCAAACGTGCGGGCCACGTCGTAATTCGGCAGCCACCCGGCATACTCGATCCCCGCGCGGGCCAGCGCGTCGCGCGCCGGACGGGGGTAGCGGACGCCGTACACCGTCGTGCGGAGCCCAAGCGCGCGCGACGGCTCGATGAGAAATTCGCGCAGCTCGTCCGTGCGCTCCCCGTCCCCCCAGTTGCCGATCCAGACGACGTCGCCGCCGGGCGCGACGCGCGGCATCGGCCGGAACCGCCGCGTGTCGGCTGCTTCGTGCCAGACCCAGGCGCGGCGGGTCCAGCCATTGGCCAGATAGAGGTCGCGGATCACGCGCCCGAAGGCGAGTATGCCGTCGAACGCCTCGAGGCGGTAGGCGGCCATCTGATCGGCGTCGGTGACGGAGCGATGGTGGGTGTCGTGAAAAAGCAGCCGATAGCCGCCGTGCGCGGCGCGGTGCTCGCCCAGGCGCCGGATCAGCTCGTGCTCGTTCCACTCGTGCGCCAGCACGAGGTCGGCGCCGTCGAGTGCGCGATCGAGGTCGAGCGCGGACAGATCGTAGCGAATGCTCCGGAGACCGGGATATGCCCGATGAAACGCGGTGAGCGCGCGGCGGCCGTGATCGCTCACCAGATTCTCCGCGCTCCACGGGTGCCGGGGCTCGTACACCTGCACCTCGACGCCGCGCGCCAGCAGCTCGCGCACGACGCCGCGGAGGAAGTGAGCGTTGCCATGGTTCCAGTCGGACACGAGCGAGTGGCAGAAGATCACGACGCGCATGCGACCTCCGCCGGGCGCGGCGCGGGAACGCCGCGCCTCTGATACGCCCGTGCCGCGGCGCGCGCGTAGGCCGCCCGATACGCCATCGCGAAGCGCTCCACCGTAAAGCTGCGCGCCCGCCGGCGCGCCGCATCGGCCAGCGCGCGCCGCATCTCGCCGCGAACCATGAGCGTCCGCAGCACGCCGCGGAGCGTGTCGGCGTCATCCGGCTTCACGAAGAGCGCGGCGCCATCCCACAGCTCGCGTTGGCTCGGGATGTCGCCCAGCACGAGCGCGCAGCCGGCGAGCGCCGCCTCGAGCACGGACAGGCCGAACGGCTCGTAACGCGCGGGGAGTGCGTAGATGGCGGCGCGGCGGAGCCAGCGCGCGAGCACCGGCGCGTCGAGTCGGCCCAAAAAGCGGGCGGCGCTGCCGGCGTGGCCGGCCCCGGTGCGATCGGGCGCGGCGCCGTCACGCTCCGCGCCATCCGATCCGGCCGCGCGCCCGCTCGGATGCTGCGTATCGCCCGCGAGATAGACCGGCCATTCGAGCTCGGGCGCGAGCTGCGCCAGCATGCCGACGTTCTTCGCTTCATCCCAGAGCCGGCCCACCGCGAGGATCAGCTCCTCCTTCTGCGCGCGCGCGCCGCGCGCGAGCGGCGGCGTGCGCGCCGCGCGCGCGTTGGGAATCGCCGCGGCCGCGGCGAGCGGGCCGTGCTCGCGCTCGAGCGCAGCGAGCATCGCGCGGGTCGGCGCGATGACGAGGTCCGCGCCTGCGAGCCCCGCGCCCAGGCGGAGCCGATATTCGTCCCACTCCGGCGGCGCCGCGACGCCATGCACGGCCCGCCACCAGGAGCACACGCACGAGTGGGCGACCACGAGCCGGGGCGCGCGCCAGGGCAGGACCCCGGGCGCGAACTGGTTCAGGTGGATCACGTCGGGCGCGATCTCGCGCTCGAGAGAAAGGAGCCAGTCGCCGGCGGCATCGACGTCCGCCCAGGCATCCGGCATCCACTCGAGGCGGTAGCGGCACTCGCGCACCTCCACGCCCGGGAGGCCCGCCAGATCGCGCCGCTGATCGGGACGGAGCGCCGCACCCATCACGGCGACGCACACCTCCATCGGCGCTCCGCCGCCAAGGCCGCCGCTCAGCGCGCGCGCCAGCTCGACGGCGTAGGTCCAGACCCCGCCGATCGGATCGGCGGTGAGGAGAACGCGCCGGGCCACGGGCAGCATCACCGGCATGGCCGGATGCCCGCCGAGTAGACGGCGTCGAGCGCGGCGGCGACGTCGACCAGCTCGTCCACCGCCGGATCGAACCGCTCGCCGGCGGCGAGCCGGCGAGACCACTCGACCAGCGCGCGCCCGCCCCATTCGTCGGGCGGCTCGACCAGGAGCCGGCGCGCGGCGGTGTCATATCGCTCGGCGGCAAAGTCGTAGAACGAGCCGCCCACGTTGCGGAAGGCGAGCGCGCCGCGCGTGCCGTAGAACGTGGCGCCGATCTCGGCTCCGCGGCCCAGCGGGAGCCGCCAGGAGCAGGCGAGGCGCGCCACCGCGCCGCCTTCGAGCGTGAGCTGTGCCTCGGCGTAGTCCTCCACCTGGCGGTCGCGATCGGTGAGCGGCTCGCCGCCCGCGATGAGTCGCGCCGCGACGTGCGCGACGCGCGCGCCCTCGAGCGTGGAGAAGAGCATGTCGACGAGGTGCACGCCGAGATCCATCAGACAGCCGCCGCCGGCGAGCGCGGGGTCGTGGCACCAGGTCTGATCGGGGCCGTACGCATTGTGAAAGACCAGCTCGGCAGCGAAGACTCGTCCGATCTCACCGGCGCGCACACCGGCGCTCACGTGGCGCATCGCGGCCGTGTGCCGGTACGAGAGGTCCACCGCGAGCAGCCGGTCGGCCGCGCGCGCGGCGTCGATCACCCGGCGGGTTTCCGCTGCGGTGCGCGCGAGCGGCTTCTGGCAGAACACGGCCTTGCCTCGCGCCAGCGCCATTTCCGCCTGGCCGGCGTGCAGCGCGCTCGGTGTTGCGATGACGATGCCGTCCAGGTCGGTCGAGAGCAGCGCGTCCAGCGAGTCAAGCGCACGCGCGCCGGGCGCCTCGCGGAGCGCGGCCGCGAGATGGTCGGGAGAGGGATCGACGATCGCGGACACCCGGCCGGCGCCGCTCGCGGCGAGCGTCGCCATGCGCTGCCGGCCGATCCAGCCGACGCCGAGGAAGCCGAGGCGCGGGACGGGGGCGCCACGCGGAGCGCGGTCCGGCTCGGCGGCGCCGCGCATTTCGTTCATCGGGATTGGCCGCGCGGTCACGTCAGCACCAGCGCCTTCAGGAATCCGTCGGGCCGCTCGCGCAGCAGCTCGAGCCCGCGGCCGAGCGCGTCGAGCGGGACGCGATGGGTATAGAGCGGCTCGGGGTCGAGCGCGCCCGACGCAATCGCATCCGCCGCGGAGCGAATGCCGGCGACATACACCCGCGGGTCGCGCTCGTGCGCGTTCACCACGTCGAGGCCGCGCCAGTTCCAGAGCTGCATGTTCACGGTGCGCGGGCCATCCTGGTGATAGCCGGCAATGATGAGCCGGCCGCGGACCCGGGTCAGCTCGGCCGCGAGATCCAGCGGGGCCTGCTGGCCGGTCACCTCGATCGCGCAATCGGCCAGCCCGGCGGAGAACGCGTCCGCCGCGCGCTCGAGCGACACCGCCTCGGCCGCGCCCATCTCTCGCGCCACGTCGCGCGCGAATGGCCGCCGCGAGACGGCGGTCACGCGCGCGCCGGCCCGGGTCGCGAGCTGCACCAGCACCGCGCCGAGAAATCCGATGCCGACGATTGCGACGCGCTGCCCCGCCTCGATCCCCGTGCGCGCGAACACGTTCATCGCGCAGGCCAGCGCCTCGCCGGGAAAGGCGCGACCGGCGAGCGGCTCGGGGATGCGTGCCAGCGCGTCGGCCGCGGCGAGGTCGTACTCGGCAAAGGCGTGGTCCGAGAGGAACGCCACCCGGTCGCCCGTGGCCCAGCGATCGACTTCCTCGCCCACGGCGTCGATCACGCCCCACCCCTCGTGCCCCGGCGCGCCCGGCTCACGCGGATACTCGAACCACGGACGCCCCTCCCAGAGCGGCAGATTCGAGCCGCAGATGCCGCAACCCTCGAGACGTACGCGCACCTGACCCGCGCCCGGCTCGGGCCGCGCCACTTCGACGGTGCGCGCGCGGCCCGGCGCCTCGAGCACCGCCGCACTCACGGCTGTCTCCACTCCGCGGCCTCCTGCTGCCGACCAGCGCCGGCCGGGCGCGGCCGTGACCCGTTCGCGCGCGCTCCCGCCGGCTGGTCGGCCGCCGCCCGAGCGCCGTTCCCCTCGCCTCCGGCCAGCGCACCGCGGCCGGCAATCCGCTCGTCCTTGAGCCACGCGTGCAGCCGCTCCAGTCCTTCGGACACGTCGACCCGCGGCGCCCAATCCGCCGCCTCGCCGAAGCGGCGCGTATCCGACACGTAGTAGCGCTGGTCCGCCGGTCGCCACGGCTCGAAGTGCGCCTCCGGCGTGCGGCCCGTAAGCTCGCCGATCATCTCGATCAGCTCGAGCAGACTCACCGTGTTCTCCGGCCCGCCGCCGATGTTGAACGCGGTGCCCGCCAATCGATCCACGCGCGCGCGGGCCGCGAGGAACGCATCCACCAGGTCTTCGACGAACAGCACGTCGCGCACCTGGCGGCCGTCGCCGTACAGCGTGATCGGCTCGCGGGCGAGCGCGCGGATGAGGAAGTGCGCCAGCCACCCCTGGTCCTCGGTGCCGAACTGATGCGGTCCGTAGATGCAGCTCATGCGGAACACGAGCGCGGGCAGGCCGAAGGTGTGGGCGTAGTCGAGGACGTACTGGTCGGCCGCTCCCTTGGAGCAGCCGTACGGGCTGTGGAAGTCGAGCGGACGCGCCTCGCTCACGCCGTGCGTGCCGAGCTCGGGATCGGCGGGGCGGTAGCGGCGGACGCCGGGCTCGAGCGCCACGTCGTCGAGCGCGCCGTACACCTTGTTGGTCGAGGTGAAGACGAGCGGAGGCGGCGTGCGCCCTGGCCGCGTGGACTCGCGCCGAATCGCCTCGAGCAGATTGAGCGTGCCGCGCGCGTTCACCTCGAAGTCGTGGATGGGACCATCGAGGCTCGTCGTCACGGCCACCTGCGCCGCGAAGTGGAATACGGCCGAGGCCTTCGCCACGGCGGCGCCGAGGCTCTCGGCGTCGCGCACATCGGCCACCCACGCGTCCACCAGGCCGGGGTGCGTCACCTGCAGCCAGCAGAGATTCCGCTCGACGCCCGCGCGCGAAAGGTTGTCGTACACGATGACCGGCTGCCCCATGGCGAGCAGCCGGTGCGACAGATTGGTGCCGATGAAGCCGGCGCCGCCGGTGATGAGAACGGGGCCGGGCGCGGCCCGGCTCATACCGTGAGCCCGCGCGCCGTGAGCTCGGCGCGCATCTCGGCCACGCGGTCCTCGGCCACCTGACCCTCGAGCCAGGCGGACAATTCCACCAGCCCGGCATCGAGCCTCACCTCGGGCTCGTAGCCGAGCCGCGCGCGCGCCGCCGAAATGTCGGCAAAGCAGTGCCGGATGTCGCCGGCGCGGGCAGTGCCGGTGATCTCGGGCTCGACGGCGGGCTGGCCCAGCGCGCGGGCGATGCGCGCGGCCACCTCGCGCACGGTGTAGGAATGTCCGCTCCCGACGTTGAACACCTGATCCACCGCCTCCGCGCGCCGAAGCGCCAGCAAGCACGCCTGGGTGACGTCGCGCACGCTCACGAAATCGCGGCGCTGAAGCCCGTCCTCGAAGATCGACGGACGATTGCCATTGAGCAGCCGCGAGGCGAAGATCGCGAGCACACCGGTGTAGGGGTTGGAGAGCGCCTGGCGGGAGCCGTACACATTGAAGAAGCGGAGGGCGACGGTGGGCACGCCGTACACCCGGCCCAGCATGAGGCAGAGTCGCTCCTGGTCGAACTTGGACAGCGCGTACACCGAGGCGAGCGCAGGCTGCTTCGATTCCGGCGTCGGCACCGGCGCGAGGGGGCAGCCGTGCTCGTCGCGCAGCTCCCAGTCGCCGGCGCGCAACTGCGCCAGCGACCGCTCGCCGCCGGGCACGAGCGCGCCGTCGGTGCGGCGGTAGAGGCCCTCGCCGTACAGGCTCATGCTGGAGGCGACGACCAGCCGCTCGACCGGGTGCTCCGCCAGCGCCTCGAGCAGCGTGGCGGTGCCGACGCCGTTCACCTCGGTGTAGCGCGCGATCTCGTACATGCTCTGGCCGACGCCCACCATCGCGGCAAAGTGAAAGACGGCCTCGACTCCGGCGAGGGCCCGGCGGACCGCGGCGGCGTCACGCACGTCGCCCACGTGCAGCTCGACCTCGCGATCGAGATAGGCCGGCCGCCGCCGATCGGGGCCGTGCACCTGCGGGATCAGGCTGTCGAGCACCCGCACGCGATGGCCCGCCGCGAGAAGCGCGTCGGCCAGATGAGACCCGATGAACCCGGCACCGCCGGTGATGAGAACCTGGCTGCTCATGCGTGTGTGGCTGGGGGATATACGGAACGTCGGAACGGGCTCACTGTAATGCGTGAATCAGGAACGGCTGCCGGCGCGGCGCGCACGGCAGGTAAGTAGGTCGCAGCATGGCCGCGAGGCTACTTACGTGTCTGTGAGGCGGGTCACGGGAGGTGGGCGGCGGGACCGCGCCGCTGGGATTCATCTCCTTGCGGCGCGGCGTGTTACGGCAGGACGCGGTTCCTCGCTCAATCTCGCGTGAGCACGACCAAAAGTGTCTCTTCGCCGGCGGTGAGCGACGTCTTCAAATCACTGCCGGCAAGGGTCCAGTCGACCGACCGCACGAAGGTGTCGGCATCCTGAAAGAAGCGGACGGTCGTGGCCGCAATGCTGAACCGGCCGGCCATGTCGATGGTGGCGGGGCCACCCGCCTCGGCCGGGAGAACGAGCGTCCCGCGCACGGTGCCGGCCACCGCGCTCCCATCCTGGGTAAGCTCGAGCACGAGGCTGCCGCCTTTGGCGAGCAGGTCGGTCTCGGTGCCGCCGCTCGAGACGGTAAATCGGGTGGCGTGATAGGTTCCTGCCACTTCGGGCGTCGGGCCGGCGGCGTCGCCGCCGCATGCCGTGAGGCCGCCGGCGGCAAGCGCCCCACCAAGGACGAGAAACGCGAGTGCGCGTCCGCGCGAAAGACCGAGGACCGACATGGGCGGGCTCCGAGGGTATGGTTGGCGCCAAGCATACGCCTGCTCCGTCAACCGACCCTCAAACCCGCCCAACACCCAAACCGCGGGGCTACGTGTTCCTTCTGAACTGCACCAGTTCGCCCTGGCCGTCCACCAGGCAGGAGCCTAATGCGTTGCCCATCTGCCAATTGATCACCGTCGCGTCGTTCTCCTGGCGCTGGCCGGGTCGGATCGTCACATCTTCGCCGGGGACGTCGAGGCGACGGGCGACCTCGTCACGGCAGGTTTCGCCCTGTCGCGTGAGCAGGCTGTTCGGCCCCGTCTCGCTCGGGTTGATGAAGCCGCCGTTGCTCACCGTGTCGCCGTAGGTCCCGTTGTTCTCGTACCCGTTGTCGTTGCCATACCCGCCGCCCGTCGCGTACGGGCTCTGCTCCTCGTTGAATGCGAGGATGGCGCCATCGGCGCTCACCAGGCAATTGCCTGAGCCGCCGCCGCGCGTGGTCCAGCCCACCCGGGCGCCTTCGCCGTTCGACTCCTCCTGGCCGCCCTCGACCGTCACGTCGCCCGACCTGAGCTCGCCGTAGCGGTGGAGCACTTCGTCGCGGCACGCGTTCATCTGGCGGTCGGTCGCCGCGCGCTGCCGGTAGCCGGTGTCCTGGTCGTTCGGGAGCCGCAGGCTATTGCCGGCGCAGGCGGCGAGCACCCCCAGCGCCGCGCCGGTCAGCAGCCGACGCCCGGCCATTGCAAGACGTTGCGACATCGTGATACGCCTCGGTTGTTGGGACCGGAAAGGATACGACGCGAGAGCTCAACCTGCGGTGCGGCCCGTCACGGAGCCGGCGCGCCGCCGGCCCCAAGCCCGAACACGACCACCGTGGCCGGGCTGCTCTCGATCTGCCAGGTGCGCGGCGCGTCGAGGCCGGCTGCGACGGCCGCGTACTGGCGCCCGTCGACCGCGTAGGAAATCACGCCGCCACCGATCGGCTGGCCGGTCGAATAGCGGTAGACCTCGTGACCATCGTGCGCGTCGAACACGAGGAACTCGCCGTTCAGGTCGCCCGTCATCACCACGCCGCCCGCCGTCGTGGTTACCCCCGCCACGAGCGGCGTCGGCGAGGCGTAGCGCCACGCGACGCGGCCGTCGTCCAGATCGACCGCCGTGAGCCACCCGCGCCGCGTCTTGTCGAACGTGCCGAAGGGGTGCTTGAGCTCGGCCGAGCCGGTCCAGGGAATCCCTGTCTTGCCGAGCAGCTTCTGGGCGGGTTCGATCTTGACGGTGCTGCACCAATCGATCGACGGCACGTAGGCCAGGTTGGTCTCGCGTGAAATCGCGGCACCGTTCCACTCGACCCCGCCGTCCACGCCGGGGCAGTACCGCGTCCCCTCGGGCGTGAGCGGCGCGTCTGCGTTTTCGATCGTGGCGACCGGAGTCTTGAATGCAAACTCACCGCTTGCGGGATCGATGCCATAAAGATGACCGTCCTTTCCGCCCTCGACGATGAGCCGGCGCCCACCGCGCGTGGTGACGAGCGCGGGCGGCGCGGCCACGTCCCAGTCGTGAAAGTCGTGCTTCAGGAGTTGGTAGGTCCGCCGGATGAGGCCGGTGTGCGCGTCGAGCGCCACCACGGAATACGCGTGCTCGTTGCGGCCGGGGCGCACGTTGGAGAGGAAGTCGGGCGCCGCGTTGCCGGTTGGGACGTACACGAGGCCCGCGGCCGTGTCGATGGCGTACGAGGTCCAGGTGGCGCCGCCGCCCTTGGGGAACACTTCGGTGGCCGGCGGCCAGGTGAAGTTGGCGGGGCCCGACCGCGGTAACAGCGACGCGGTCCAGATCCGCTGGCCGGTGCGCGCGTCGAACGCCATCATCCGGCCGGTGACGTTGAAGTTGTCGCCGCCCGCGTTGCCGATGAACACGAGCCCGTGCCAGGCCACCGGTGCTGCGGGAAAGGTTTCGCCCACGTGGGGGTCACCCGCGACCACGTTCCAGAGCATCTTGCCGGTGCGCGCATCGAGCGCGTACACCCGGCCGTCGTTGGCGCCGCGGAACACCCGCCCGTCCAGATAGGCCACGCCGCGGTTCACCTTGAGGTCGAACGGCGGCTCGGGCGAGTAGTCGTAGTGGTGCTTCCAGCGGAGCGCGCAGGTGGCCGCGTCGAAGGCGTAGGTGTTCTTGGGCGTGGCGACGAAGATCGTGCCGCCGACTTCGACGAGGCCGGTCTCCATCGCGGCCCGCTCGTGCAGCTCGAAGCGGCAGACCGGCTGCAGCGATGCCGCGGTGGCGGGCGTGATCCGGGTGAGCGGTGAGTAGCGAAGGCCGTCGTAGCTGTTGTTGTAGGCGCCCCAGTCGGTGCGCGGATCCGGTGTGGCGGGGAGCGGTGCCGCGAGCGGCGCCGGCCCCTCCTCGGTACCGTGCGGGCCGAGCGGGCGGGGAACCGCCGGGGCCTTGAGGAAGCTCAGGCCGGAGCAGGCGGTGGCGGCGAGAAGGAGGACGCCGCCCAGCGCGCGTACCCGGGGACCCACGATGCTCATGCTGCCAATCCGCGGCCCGGCATGCCCCGCTCGCCATGATCCGAATCACACGCGCGCCGTTTACGGCCGCGCGTTTGTGGTGCATACTCCCGCCATGCCCGACTCCATCGGCCGCGTGGTGGCCACGGAATTGAAGCCCGCCACGCCGCACCAGTTCTGGTTCCGCGCCGCGCGAGGCGCGGCCGTGGGCATCGGGGCCGTCGTACGCGTCGACGCTGCCGGCGCGGCCCGCACGGTGTACGCCGTCGTCACCGACGCCGCGGCCTACCCGGATCCAGCGGCATCGGCCGACGAGGTCCGCCTCTTCCTGGCCGCCGTGCTCCGTCAGCTCCCCGAGGAGCCGCTCGAGCCCGTGCCGCTTGGCGCCGTGCACCTCGCCACCGATGACGACGTGCGACTCGCGCTTCGCATGGAGTCGTACACCGCCGCCGAGCGGGCCACCGGCGTGCCCATCGGCGTCTACGCCGCGGGCGGGCTCGACGCCCCCGTCCATCTCGACTGCGACTTCCTGCTCGGCCCCGAGGCGGCGCACCTCAACATCAGCGGCGTGTCCGGCCTCGCCACCAAGACGAGCGCGGTGGAATTTCTACTCTCGAGCATTTTCCAGACGTTTCCCGCGCGGAAGGGCAGCATCGCCGCCGTCTGCCTCAACGTGAAGGGTCCCGACCTCTGCTTTCTCGACCGGCCGGGCGAGATCTCCGAAGACGACCGCCGGCTCTACGCGCGTCTCGGTCTCCGGCCCGAGCCGTTTTCGCGCGTGCACTACTTCGCGCCGTTCAAGCCCGACGGGGTCAACCTCAACACGCTCCGGAGGCACGAGGATCTTGCGGCCAACACCCAGCCGCTCGTCTGGGGTCTCCGCGAAGTGCTCGATTATGCCGAGGTGGTGCTCAACCGCGACGATGTGGACGCCAAGGCCGACGCGTTCATCGACTTCCTGGCCGAGCGGGTGGTGGACCGGGAGTATCAGGACGACATGCTGCGCCCGAAGCCATTTCGGGTGCAGACCTTCGCCGACCTGGAGGAGTTCTTCCGCTGCATCTTTCAGTTCATGGAGGTGCTGGGGAAGGGCGGGGAGGTGTGGCGCACCCATCATCTCGCCACGATTCGCAAGATCCGCAACCGGCTGGGCAACATCGCGACGCGATCCAAGGGCCTCGTCACCGACGACGGCGCGGCGAACGATCTTCCGTGGGGCGCGTTCGAGGATCGGAGCCTGTACGCGATCGACGTGGCAGGGCTCGATCCGCTGGCGCAGGATCTCGTCTTCGCGCGCGTCGTCTCCAAGCTGCGCGAGCACCTGGAGCGGCGAGACCTTGGTGTGGACCACGTCGTCGTGTTCGTGGACGAGCTCAACAAGTACGCGCCGGGCGACGGACCCGACACTTACGTGCGAAAGATGCTGCTCGACCTCTCCGAGCGCGGCCGCTACCTGGGCCTCGTGCTCTTCTCGGCGCAGCAGTTTCGCTCGCAGGTGCAGCGGCGGGTGGTGGGCAACGCGGGCACGGCGCTGTTCGGCCGGATGGACGTCGACGAGCTGGCGACGCCCGGCTACGCCACGCTCTCACCCGCCACTCGGCTCAAGCTCGCGACGCTCCCCAAGGGCGAGCTCATGGTGAGGCATCCGCATTTCACCCAGCCGATCTTCGTGCGCTTTCCGCGGCCCGCGGTGCTCTCCGGCCGCGACGGCGTGGAGCGCTTTCCGCCCGCGGCCGACCTGCCGTTTGCGGACGCGGTGGTACGGCAGCTCGAGGCGATGGATCGGCGCGTTTCGGGCGACGCGATCCGCGCGCTGATCGACGGCCGCCGCGAAGACGAGGTGCGCCGCGCGCTCTCCGCCGCTCGGCGCGAGCGGCCGGATGATGTGGAGGCGTACTTCCGGAGATGTCTGGGCCGGCGAGTGAGCGCCGAGACCGCGGGCACGCGGCGCGGCGTGCCGCCGGTGTGGGCGGGGGAGGATCCGTATGGGGGGTGAGGGGTGCGGGAGCGCTGCTACCCCTTCCGCTCCCCCCCATTCTCCTGCGCCCGCGCCGCCGGTTCCGCCGGCACGTGCCCCCACTCGAGCCCGAATCGCGCCGCCGTCGTCCGGATGTCAAGCGTCCGCCCGGCCCGGCGCGCCGCAAGCCGTGAGCGGTGCGCCTCGAGCAGGTCGCTCCGCGAGATGAGCCCCAGCATCTGCCACGGCGCCTCGCGCTTCACCACCACCAGCCGGCCCACTCCCTCCTCCACCATGTGGTCGGCCGCCTCGCGCAGGGTGTTGTCCTCGTAGATCACGGCCGGCGGCCGCCGGATGACCGACGCAACCGGCGCGTTCGGGTCGACCTTCGGATTGGCGATGTCGCGCAGCGTCACTACTCCGATCAGCGTGCCGGCGCCGTCCACCACCGGATACCCGTGGTGCTGCGACTCGGGCGTGCCTTCCGCGATCCACTCGCGCACCTTCTCGATGGTGTCATTGGCCGCGACCGTGACGAGACCGGGCGCCACGACTTCGCGCACCAGCAGCCGGGTGAGGTAGTCCACCGCGTAGTCGGTGCGGATCGGGGCGCCGCGCCGCGCCAGCCGCTCGGTCATGATCGAGTTGCGCATGCCAGCGAGCGAAATGATATAGGCCGCGCTGCACCCGAGGAGCAGGGGCATCAGGCCGAGCGGCTGCCGGGTAGTCTCGAAGGCGAACACGATCGAGGTGAGCAGCGCGCGCGACGCCCCCGCGAACATCGCCGCCATGCCAACGAGCGCCGCGATCCTGGAATCGATGCCGAGCCCCGGCGCCCAGCCCGACACGAGGCGCCCGAGCACGAGGCCGAGTCCGCCGCCGATGGTGAACAACGGCGCCAGCGTACCGCCGGACGTGCCGCTGCCGAGTGCCACCGTCCATGAGATGAACTTGAGGACGACGAGCAGCACGAGCGCCTTCCCGACGATCGCGCCGTTCAGCACCTCGCGGATGTTGTCGTACCCTACGCCCAGAATGTCGGGCTGGATGTAGCCCAGCACGCCGACCGCGACCGCGCCGATGGCCGGCCACCACATCCAGTGGATCGGCAGCCGCTCGAAGGCATCCTCCACCGCGTACACGCTCCGGGTGACGAACACCGAGGCCACGCCCACGATCGCGCCGAGCACCAGGTACGACACCAGCGCCTGCCAGCTTGGCTGCGCCAGGTTTGACATCGCGAACACCGGTTGCGGCCCGTGGAATACCATCCACGCCGCGGTCGCGGTGGCGCTCGCGAGCGCCACCGGAATGATTGACCGCGGGCGATACTCGAAGAGCAGCAGCTCGACCGCGAGCAGCACCGCCGATACCGGCGCCGAGAAGATGGCCGCCATGCCGGCCGCGGCACCCGCCGCGAGGAGCGTCTTGCGTTCGTCCGCCGTGATCTTGAGGAACTGGCCGATGACCGAGCCCAGCGCGCCGCCGGTCGCGATGATCGGTCCCTCGGCGCCGAACGGGCCGCCGGTGCCGATCGATACGGCCGCCGAGAGCGGCTTCAGCAGCATGATGCGCGGCGCGATGCGGCTCTCGGCGAAGAGCACCCGCTCCATCGCCTCGGGAATGCCGTGCCCGCGAACGGCGGGCGAGCCGTAGCGGGCCATGACACCCACGATGAGGCCGCCCACGATCGGCACCAGCACGACCCAGAGCCCGAGCAGATGGTCAGAGGGAGAAACTCTGGTGACCGACCAGCGCCCGTAGAACGAAATGTTGGTGATCAGCGCGATGAGCCGGACGAGGATTTCGGCCGACAGCGCGCCCCCCAGGCCGATCACGATCGAGAGCGCCGATACCTCGAGCAGGCGCCGGTTGGCGCCTGTCTCCTCGTGCGGAAAGCGGAGTTGGTCGAGGGCGGGCCCGAGCGCGGGCGCGACTGGCAAGCCGCCCGTGGTCGAGGCGCGGCTCGCTTCGTGGTCCGGCACGTCAGCGGCCTTTCTGGCGGTGTGACCGCCGACCGCCGTGCGGCGGTTCGAAGAAGAGCTCGGGTGGGCCGCCCGGGGAGCCACCGCCGAGCGCATCGGCGATCAGGTGGAGACTGGCGCCGAGCGGCCGGAGCGAGCGCGCCGGCAATCCCTCGAGCGCCTCGAGGAGGCGACCCTGCGCCGTTTCGGGTGCGTCGGCGAGCAATGCGTGGCCGCCCGGAGACAGCTCGAGGAGCAGGCGCCGGGCGTCCTCCGGTGAGCGCCGGCGCGAGACGAGCCCACGCCCCACCAGCCGGGTGACGATCACTGACACCGAGCTCTGATGGGTGCGGGTGCGCTCGGCCAGATCGTTGAGCGACTGGGCCGGCGCCTCGGCAAGCTGCTGCAGGACGAAGAGCTGCGCGCCGCTCAGGCCGGTGGCGCGCTGCGCCTTGACGCTCGAGAGCCGGAGCGTCTGCACGATCCGGCGCAGCCCGTCGAGTACCGCCGTCGTGCCGTGTCGATCGAGCGAAGTTTGGGAGCCCATGGGCGTACGCTACTTACCCGGACCCGTAAGCGCAAGTTATGCCGCGCGAACGCCTTGCGAGCGACGCCCGATCCCGCCATTCTCCACCCGTGAAGCTCGCCCACATCGCCGATCCCCACCTCGGGGTCCGGCAATATCACCGGCAGACCCCGTCCGGCATCAACCAGCGTGAGGCCGACGTCGCCAACGCATTCCGGGCGGCGGTGGACGGCGTCATCGAGGCGCGCCCCGACGCCGTGCTCATGGCCGGAGACCTCTTCCACTCGGTGCGGCCGACCAACGCGGCCATCGTCTTCGCCTTCCGCCAGTTCCAGCGGTTGCGCGAAGCCCTCCCCGGCGCGCCCATCGTGCTCATCGCCGGTAACCACGACACGCCGCGCTCGGCCGAGACCGGCTCGATCCTCCGCCTTTTCGCCGAGCTCGGAATCGACGTCGCTGCCGACGAAGCACGGCGGCTCGTCTACCCTGCGCTCGACCTGAGCGTGCTCGCCATTCCCCATCAGGCGCTTGCCGCCGGCGAGCGGCCGGCGCTCGCCCCCGAAGGTGGTGAGCGGCATCAGGTGCTGCTGCTGCATGGAGAGGTCGAGGGCGTGCTCCCCGCGGACCGGGCCGCCCTCGAGTACGGCGGCGCCGCCGTCGCCCCGAGCGAGATTATGGCGGGTGCCTGGAGCTATGTCGCGCTCGGCCACTATCACGTTCGGCACGAGGTGGCGCCGCGCGCGTGGTACGCCGGAGCGCTCGACTACGTGAGCCCGAATCTCTGGGGTGAGCTGGAGGATGAGCGGCGCCTTGGCACGGCCGGCAAGGGATGGCTGCTGGTGGAGCTCGAGAGCGGCACCGTGGAGCCCCGGCTGGTGCCGCCGGTACGCCGCGTGCTCGATCTCCCGCCGATCAGGGGCGAAGGTATGAGCGCCGCCGCGCTCGACGTCGCCATCGCCGACGCGCTGGCCTGCGCTCCCGGCGGCATCACCGACGCGGTCGTGCGGCTTCGGGTGCTCGACGTGCCGCGCCACGTGGCCCGCGCGCTCGACCACACCGCGATCCGCGCCCGGAAGGCCGAGGCGCTCCATCTCAACCTCGACGTCCGGCGCCCCGAAGTGCGCGAAACCGTCGGCGTGGGCGCGCCAGGCCGGCGCCAGACGCTGCCGGAGCTGGTGCGCGCCTATCTCGGCCGCCGGGTGCTCCCGGCCGAGATCGACCGCGAGACATTCGTGCGCACCGGCGTCGAGCTGATCGACGCGGTCGAGCGCGACGCGGCGGCCACCTGATGCAGATCCACCGCCTGCGCCTCGTCAACTTCCGCCAGCACGAGCTGACCGAGCTGGATTTCGGTGCCGGGCTCACCGGCATCGTGGGCCCGAATGGGGCGGGGAAGACGACGCTGCTCGAGGCGATTGCCTGGGCGATGTATGGTGCGACCGCGGCGCGCGGCGGCCGCGACTCGATCAAGCGGCGCGGCGCGCCGCCCCGCTCCCGGGTCGAAGTGGAGCTGGAGTTTTCGCTCGGGCGGCACCGCTATCGCGTCGTTCGCAGCCTCTTCAACGCCGAGCTGTACCAGGACGGCGAGCCCGCGCCGATCGCCAACAGCGTCAACGCCGTGACCGAGCGCATCACCCGGCTCCTGGGCATGACCCGCGACGAGTTCTTCAACACCTACTTCACCGGGCAGAAGGAGCTCGCGGTGATGGCGGCGATGAAATCCGCCGAGCGGGCCCAGTTCCTTTCCCGCGTGCTCGGGTACGAGCGGATCAGCAAGGCGCAGGAGCGGCTCCGGGAGAAGCGTTCGGCGCTGCGCGCGCGGCACGAGGCCCTCCGGTCGAGCCTTGCGGACCCGGCGGCGCTCGAGGCGGAAGCCGAGCGAGCGACGGCGCGGCTCGCGGCGGCCACGTCGGCCAGTGCGTCGGCGGTGTCGGCCGCCGAATCTGCCGCGGCGCGTCTGGCCGAAGCCCGGCCTCACTCGGAGCGCCTGCAGCAGCTCCGCGACCGCGCGCTCGCGCTCGAGACCGAGCGGCGGATCGGCGAGCACGCAGCGGAAGCCGCCGCCGAGCGCGTCGAACGGCTGGATCATCAGGTGGCGGAGGCGACCGCGGCGCGCGCCCGTCTGGAGGAGCTGTGGCACGACCTGGAGCCGCTGGCCGCGCTCCGGGACGAAGCGGCGCAGTTGCGCGCCGGCGCGGACGCCTTTGCCATGCGCCGGCAGATCGAGGCGCAGCTCGTGGAGCTCAACGCCCGGTCCGCGGCGCTCGACGAGCGGCACGCCCGCCTCCCCGCGCCCGACGCGGTGGCGGGCGCAGCGGCGCGCGTGGCCGAGATCCGCGCTGCACTCGCCGCGAGCACGCTCGAGGCGGAGGAGCAGCGCACCGTATGGGTGCGCGACGCGCAGGACGCGCAGACCAAGCGGAAGGGTTTGCTGGATCAGTTTCACGAGCTCAAGCAGCAGCGCGAGCGGATCGTGGCCGCCGGGCGCGAGGGCGACTGCCCCACCTGCGCCCGCCCGCTCGGCGACGAGTTCGAGACGGTGCTCGGCGTGCTCGACCGCCAGCTCGACGAGGTGGTGTATCACGGCAACTTCTACAAGCATCGCATCGAGCAGCTCGCGCAGGAGCCGCCCGCGCTGGTCGAGGCCGACGGGCGGCGCCTCGCGCTCGAGCAGGAGCTGGGCGCGGCGGCGGCCGACTCGGGGCGGCTCGCCGCCGAGCGGCGGGACGCGGCCGCGCTCGTGGCGGAGCGCGATTCGCTGGCGGCGCGCGTGCGCGAGCTCGAGGCCGCGCTCGCGCGGCTCCCCGGCGGCTACGATCGCGCGCGGCACGACGAGATTCAGCGCCGGATGGAGGCGCTGGAGCCGCTCGCGCTGCAGGCGGAGCGGGTCCGCGGTACCGCAGAGCGCGCCACGGCGCTTGCGGCCGAGCTGGCGGAGGCGCGCGTGGCAGCCGGCCACGCGGCGGAAAAGGTCGCGACACTGCGTGCGCGGATCGCCGAGTTGAGCTACGACGAGTCCGCATACCGCGCCGCACGCGATGCCGAGCAAACCGCCGAGCGCGAGCGGCGCGATACCGAGCTGGCACTCGTCCGCGCGCGCGCCGAGCAGGCGGCGGCGGCGGAGGCGGCGGAGGGCGTGGCATGCCGCCGCGCCGAGCGGGCCGCGCGCGAAGCCGAAGCGAAGATCGCGGCAGCCGACTACGCGCTGCACCAGGAGCTGGACCGCGCGCTCAACGAGCTGCGGACCGACCTCAACGCCACGCTTCGGCCCGACCTCTCCGAGCTTGCCTCCGGCTTCGTCAACGATCTCACCCGCGGGCGGTACACCGAGCTGGAGCTGGACGAGGACTACGGCGGCAGGCTGCTCGACGGCGGCGAGCCCCGGACCGTCATCTCGGGCGGTGAGGAGGACGTGGCCAACCTGGCGCTGCGGCTCGCAATCAGCCAGATGATCGCCGAGCGGGCGGGGCAGCCGCTGTCGCTCCTCGTCCTCGACGAAATCTTCGGCTCGCTGGACGAGGACCGCCGGGCGGCGGTGGTCGAGCTGCTGCGGAGTCTGGCCGACCGATTCCCGCAGGTTATTCTCATCACCCACGTCGAATCGGTGCGCGAAGGCTTCGATCGGGTGATCCGGGTGGGGTACGACATGGCCAAGGGGGTGGCCGTGGTGCAGGAGGACGCGGGGGGCGATATCGATGTGGCGGCCTGACCGGAGCGTCCGCGGCCCCGACCGCGCGACGCTGCGCGACGTGGACCCGCTCAACCGCGTCTTCGCGGAGGCGTTCACCGACCGCTACAGCCGCGACGGCCTCGTCGGCGTGCGGGTGCCGCAGTTGAATCCCGCGATCTGGCGGTACGCACTGGAGGACGCCGGCGACGGCGCCATGGTCTGGCGCGACGCCGAGGGCCAGCTCGTCGGCTTCAACGTGGTCCACCGGTCGGGCAGCGAGGGATGGATGGGGCCGCTTGCCGTGCGCCCCGACCGGCAGGGCGAGGGGCTCGGCTCCACGATGGTGCAGGCCGGCGTCGACTGGCTCAAGTCACAGGGCGCCCGCACCATCGGTCTCGAGACCATGCCGCGCACCGTCGAGAACATCGGGTTCTACAGCCGGCTTGGCTTCATCCCCGGCCATCTCACGATCACGCTGATCCGCGACGTCGCGCGCCGCCCGGGCGACGTCGGCGAGCGGCTCTCCGAGGCCGGTACCGCGCTTCCCGCCCGCCTGGCCGAGTGCCGCGCGCTCACCGAGCGGGTGGCGCCGGGCATCGACTTCACCCGCGAGCTGCAGCTCACCCACGAGCTGCGCGTGGGCGATACCTGCATCGTGCGGCGCGATGGGCGGATCACCGGGTTCGCGCTCTGGCACTCGGCGCCGCTCGCGGTGGGGCGGCCCAAGGACGAAGTGCGGGTCTTGAAGCTCGTGGCCGAAACGCTCGACGACGTGGACCGCGCGCTCGAGGCCGTCCACCGCGCCGCCCAACTCGAGCGCGCGCGGCGGCTCGCCATCCGCTGCCAGACCGCCTACGCCGAGGTCTATCACCATCTCACGGAGCAAGGCTTCCGGGTCCACTGGACCGACCTCCGCATGATCCTTCGCGGGCATGCGCAGGCGGGGCCGCGGGCTGGCATCGTCCTGTCGAACTGGGAAATCTGACGGGCGTGGCGCTCGCGATCTTCGCGGTCACCTACTTCCTCATTGCGGTGCAGCGGGTGAGCTGGCTGCACCTCAACCGGCCAGCGGCGGCGCTCATCGGCGCGGTCGCCATGGTCACGCTCGGCGGGCTGCCGCTCGACGAGGCGTACCGCGCCGTCGACCTCGACGTCATGGTGTTCCTGCTCGGGCTCATGATCCTGGTGGGCCACCTCGACGCGGGTGGGTTCTTCAGCGCGGCGGCGGACTGGCTGCTGCGGCGGGCGCGCACGCCGCGCGCGCTCCTCGTGCTCGTGATAGTCGGCGCGGGGCTCCTCTCGGCGCTCTTCGTGAACGACACCGTATGCCTCGTGTTCACCCCGGTGCTGCTCGCCGCGCTCCTGCCACTGGGCGTGCGGCCGACGCCGTATCTCGTCGCCCTCGCCATGGGCGCCAACGTCGGCTCGGCGCTCACCATCGTGGGCAACCCGCAGAACATGCTGATCGGGATCTGGAGCGGCATCGGCTTCGGCGCGTTCGCGCTGCGGATGCTGCCGGCGGTGGCGGGCGGCCTCGCGATCACCTGCGGCATGCTGCTCTGGATTTACCGGGCCGAGTTGGGCAAGCCGTTCGGCGACATCCCGCGCCCCGCGCCGCCGCCGCTCGACCGCCCGCTCGTCATCACTGCGCTCGCGATCTTTGCGGTCGCGGTCGCGGCGTGGCTCGCCGGGGCCAGCCTGCCCCTCGTCGCGATTGCGGCGGGCGCGCTGATGCTGGCACTCGCGCGGCGCGACCCGACGCCGGCGCTCGCGCGGGTGGAGTGGTCGCTGCTGCTCTTCTTCGCGGCACTCTTCGTGGTGATGCGGGGGCTCGAGCGCTCGGGCGCGCTCGCGTTCATCAGCGACCGCGGGGCGCAGGAGATCGCGCTCGGCGGTCGCTGGACGACCGCACTCGCCGTAAGCGGCGTGATGGTAGTGCTCTCGAACCTGATCAGCAACGTGCCCGCCGTGCTGCTCTGGCGCACGGTGGTGCCGGCGCTGCCGCACCCGCGGCTCGTATGGCAGGTGATGGCGCTGAGCGCGACCTTCGCGGGCAATCTGCTCCTGATCGGCTCGGTGGCGAACCTGATCGTGGCCGAGCGGGCGGAGGCGCGCGGCGTGCGGATCGGCTACTGGGAGTATGCCCGCGCCGGCGTTCCCGTGACGCTCGTCACGCTCGCGTGGGGCATTGCGGCGCTGGTGCTGCTCGGATAAGGCGGCGACGATGCCGCACCCGCGTTCACCTCCTGACCGCGATCCACCGCACCAGCAGGATCACTCCGAGCGCGAGAGGGACATGGATCCATCCATTGGGCGAGCCGCCGGCGAGGAATCCGATCCAGAGCGCGAAGCAGGCCAGCGCGGCCACGAGCGTCGCCATCGTGCGCACCTCGAGCGTGCGGGTGAATGGTTGCAGAATATGGTTGACGGTGCCTGACCCGACCTCTATCTTAATGCCCGGCGAACGGCAGCGGCGAGCCACGTTATTGAGCCAACAGGTCCGGTGATGGGCCCGCATGCTGTGGCCGATGTCATGCCCCACGGGGGAAGACAGACGTCACGGTGAGGGTGCCAAGCTTTCTCATTGGGCTTCAATAATCCTCGCCGTTGTCGTTCCCATTCTCCTCCTGCCACCGTCTTGACCCAGCCCCCGACCCGGCCATCTTCCGAGTGACCTCCGCCGGGCCGGTCAATGCCGCGATGCAGCGTGACGCGGCGCGTGCACTTCAACGCCGCGCACCGTCTCTACAACCCCGAGCACTCTGACGAGTGGAATCGTACGACCTACGGGAAGTGCGCCAATCCGAATTTCCACGGCCACAACTACGAGATGGACATCACGGTCGAAGGCGACATCGACCCTGACACCGGTTACGTCTTCGACCTGACCCACCTGCACCGGCTGGCCGAGGAACGCGTCCTCCGGCATCTCGACCACAAGAACCTCAACGTCGACGTGCCATGGTTCACCGAGCTCATCCCCACCGCGGAAAACATCGCCGTCGTCTGCTGGCGTCAGCTCTGTCCCGCGCTGCCGGCCGGTCTCACCCTGCGGCTCCGCTTGTGGGAGACGCCGCGCAACTACGTGGATTATGAAGGCCACTGAGCCCACGGCCGCCGAGCAGGTCGCGGACCCGGCGGCGCGCCCCGAGCGCACTGCCATCACCCATCCCGAGGAGCCGGCGCCGCATCCGGCGCCGTTCGCCGAGTACGTGCGCGAAATCCTCGCCGACCTGGGCGAGGACCCCGGCCGCGAGGGCCTGCTCAAGACGCCGGAGCGGGTCGAGGCATCGCTCCGCTGGCTCACCCAGGGGTACAACCAGTCGGTCGCCGACGCGGTGGGCGACGCCGTGTTCGAGGAAGAGCACCAGAGCATGATCATGGTGCGCGACATCGAGCTGTACTCGCTCTGCGAGCACCATATGCTGCCATTCTTCGGCCGCGCCCACGTCGCCTACATCCCGAAAGGCAAGATTCTCGGCCTCTCCAAGGTCGCGCGCATCGTGGACGTCTTTGCCCGGCGCTTGCAGGTGCAGGAGCGCCTCACCGACCAGATCGCGGACGCGGTGATGGAGGTCATCGAGCCGCACGGCGTGGGCGTCGTGATCGAGGCGGCGCACTTCTGCATGATGATGCGCGGCGTGCAGAAACAGAACTCGCGCACCGTGACCAGCGCGCTCCGCGGCATTTTCCGCGACGATTCCAAGACCCGCGACGAATTCCTGCGGCTCGCGCACAACCACGCGGGGGAGTGACGGCGCCGGGCTCGGTCACGGTGGATCCCGCCGGCCCGCGGCCGCTCGCCGGCCGGCTCGCCGTGGTGACCGGCGCGTCGCGCGGGATCGGGCTCGCCGCGGCGGTGGCGCTGCGCGACGCCGGTGCCGGCGTGGTGCGCATCGCGAGGAGCCTCGGCCGGCCCGCGGGCGGCGCGGCGAGTGGCGCCGCCGGCGAAGGCGTCCACGACGGCTTCGAGGACTTCGCCTGCGACCTCACCGACCGCGCGCGTACCGCGGCGGTGATCAGCCAGGTGCTCGCCGAGCGCGGCGCGCCCGACGTCGTGGTGAACAACGCCGGCGTGTTCGACCGGATTCCCTTCGAGCAGTCCGACCCGGCCGAGCTCGAGCGGCAGCTCATGATGAACCTGGTGGCGCCGTTCGCCGTCGCGCGCGGATTCCTGCCGCCGATGCGGGCACGCGGGAGCGGCATGCTCATCACCATCGGCAGCGTCGCCGACCACGTCGCCTACCCCGAGAACACGATCTACTCCGCCGCCAAGTTCGGGCTGCGCGGGCTGCACGAGACGCTCGCTGCCGAGTACCGGGGCACCGGTGTGCGGTGCACGCTCATCTCGCCCGGACCGACCGACACCGCCATCTGGGATCCGATCGATCCCGACCATCGCCCCGGCTTCCTGCCGCGCCGCGCCATGCTGCGCCCGGACGACGTGGCCCAGGCAATCGTCTGGGCCGCGACCCGCCCCGCGCACGTGCGCATCGACTGGCTCAGGATCGAGCCGGCGGTCTAGAGCCGCGGCGCCGTCGCGCCCGTCCATGTTCATCGAGCTGACCGACCATCTGCGCTGCCCCGCCGAGCACGAGGAGCGGTATCTCGTGCTGCTGCCGGACCGGGTGGAGCGGCGCTCGGTCGTCTCGGGTCAGCTCGGATGCCCGGTTTGCGGGCGCACCTTTCTCGTCCGCGACGGCGTGGCCGAGTTGGGCGCCCCGCCACCGGATTCCACCCGCGCGCAGGCCACGACGCACGATCCCCTCACCGCGTCCGCCGCGCACGTTTTCCTCGGCCTCGGCGGTCCGGGCGGCTACGTGGCGCTCGTGGGAAGTGCGGCGGCGATGTGGCGCGAGCTGTCCGAGCTCGTGCGCGGCGTGGCGATCGTAGCGGTAAATCCACCGGCCGAGGTGGCGGACGCGGCGCCGGTGCTGAGCGTGGTGCGCGCGCCGATCATTCCGATCAAGTCGCGCTCGCTGAGGGGGGTCGTGCTGGGCTCCGAGCACGCGGGTGATGCAAAGTGGCAACGCGAGGCGGCACGGGTCACGCTGCCCGGCCTTCGAATAGTGGGCCGGGGAGCCGCACCCGCGCTCTCCGCCGGTGCGGGCGCCCCGGCGCTCGAGCTGCTTGCGAGCGCGGGTGACACCTGGGTGGCGGCGCGCCGCTGACGGCGTGTGCTTTACGGTAATCAGGCTTGCGCCGCCGAGGCGCTGCCCTCGCCTCCGCGCTACCGGCGCCTGGGCCGGCTCGCGATGCGCATCAGGACAAAGGCCGCGATCACGACCCCGAATACCACGCCTGCGATGATCTCGAACCCCATGCGGCCATCCCCTGGTGCCTCGACGTGCTCCGTAAACGATCACGATCCAAGCCGATACGCGGTGACCCCACGCACACGACCGCGTGATCCGCGGCCGGGGTGACGGGCCTCACCGCCGGACGAGCCCGCGCGAGAGATACTCAGCGCGATGATCGCACGGCCTCGCCGCCCGACGGAGGGGTGGTACGCGACCGATGCGCATTCTCAACGCCGGCGAGCTCGGAGGGTTCGATGCGATTCATGATTGCAGGGATGGCGGCAGCAACGTTCGCGGTGGTGGCCTGTTCGGGCGGCCGTGAACGCACGCAGACCGCGACTGCGAAAGACACGATCGTTACTCAGCAGCGGACGCAGGACACGGCGGTGGTCACGCGGCAGAGGCAGACCACCGTGAACGTCGACACGAACAAGACGGGCTCGGGGGTGGTCGGGAAGGATACCGTCCAGCACTGACGCTCGCGCGTCAGCGGTGCTCACGCGCGATAGAGCGCCTCGATCGCGGCGGCGTGGTTTCGTTCGACCACCCGCCGTTTCACTTTGAGGGTCGGCGTGAGCTCGCCGCTCTCGATCGTGAAGTCGGCCGGGAGGAGGAGCAGCTTTTTCGGCGTCTCGAAGGGCGCCAGGTCGCGAAAGGTGGCGCGCACCTCGCGATTCATCCGCTCCACCACCGCCGGGAGCGCCAGCAGGGTTGCATCGTCCGGCGCGGTGAGTCCCTCACGCGCCGCCCACACCTTGAGCTGCGCCATATGCGGGACCACCAGCATCACCGGAAACTTGCGGCGGTCCCCGAGCAGCACGGCGTTGGCCACGAGCGGACTGGTCTTCGCCATCGCCTCGATCGGCTGCGGTGCGATGTTCTTGCCCCCGGCCGTCACGATCAGGTCCTTCTTGCGGTCGGTGATCCGGAGGAACCCGCCGTCGAGCACCCCGATGTCGCCGGTATGGAACCAGCCGTCACCGTCGATCGCGGCGCCGGTCGCGCCGGGATCGTTGTAGTAGCCGCGCATGACATGCGGGCCGCGCGTGAGGATCTCGCCGTCGTCGGCGATCCGCACCTCGACACCGCGCAACGCCGGGCCCACGGTGCCGATCCGGATCTGGTCCAGCGAGTTGACGGCGATGACCGGGGACGTCTCGGTGAGGCCGTAGCCCTCGAGGATCGGCAGCCCCGCCGCGTGAAAGAACTTGATGATGCCGGGCTCGAGCGGCGCGCCACCCGAAATGAGGATGCGCAGCCGGCCCCCGGTCCGCTCGCGCAGCTTGGCGAAGACGAGGCGGTCGGCGAGCCGCTGCTGTATGGCGAGAGCGGGGGGCAACGGACGTCCCGCGAGCGTGTGGTCCACCACCATCTCGCCCGTGAGCCGGGCCCAGCGGAACACGAAACGGGTGAGCGCCGAGCCGGAGGCCGCGCCGTCGAGCACGCGCTGAAAGATCTTCTCGTAGAGACGCGGCACCGCCGCCAGCAGCGTCGGACGCACCTCGATGAGCTCGGCCCCGACCGACTCGGCACTGGTGGCGTAGTTGATCACGACGCCCGCGTGCAGCATGCTGTAGTGACCCACCGTCCGCTCGAAGATGTGCGAGAGCGGCAGCACCGACAGGCACTCGTCCTCCGCCGAGATCGACCGGTGCGCCGCGAGCGCCGCCAGCACGTTCGTGGCGATGTTGCCGTGGGTGAGCATCACGCCCTTGGGATCGCCGGTCGTGCCCGAGGTGTAGATGAGCGTGGCGAGATCGTCCGGGCGAATCGCGAGGGCATCGTCCCGCCAGGCCGCGTGCCGCTCGCGCGCCGCGCGGCCCTGCGCGGCGAGCGCGGCGAAGCGGACTGCCTCGCCACCGGCCGCACCGTCGCCGGCCGCGTTCCCGTCGAAGGCGATCACCGCGCGGAGCGCGGGCAGCCGCGCGCGGATCTCGCCCACCTTGGCGAGCTGCCCCGCCGTCGAGACGAACACGGCCACCGCCCCTGAGTCGTGCAGCAGGTGCTCGATCTGTTTCGGGGGGAGTGTCGGGTAGATCGGTACGTCGGCCGCGCCCAGCGCAAGGCACGCGTAGTCGGCAATGGCCCACTCGGGCCGGTTCTCCGACAGGATCGCCACCCGGTCGCCGCGCGCAATGCCCTGCTCCCAGAGCCCGATGCTCACGTCCTGCACCCGCTCCAGCAGCTCGGCGTGACTGACGTCGACCCAGCGGCCGTTCACCTTGTGGCGGAGCGCCGCCGGCCGGCCGCGGTTGGCGTCGATGGCGCCGAAAAACAGCTCGGTGAGGGTGCGCGGCTCGGCCATGATCGCTACTGGAACGTCACCACGAACCGTTGGCCGGACCCCGGCACCGTGCTCCCCGTCGCGGTGGTGGCGCTCACCATCACCACCGCGCTCGCGGGCGCCGTCCGCCCGGACACCCGATTGAGTGTCACGGCGGGTGTGGGTGCGCCATCGCTCCCGGTGTGGGCATCGAGCGAGAGCACGCCGCCGCTGAGCTCGACGGTGCGCTGGGCGGGGTCGGCAAAGGCCGGGGAGGTCACCTGGTAGTGGATCGTCTCCGCGGTGAGCGGCTGCAGCGCGGGGGCCCTGGCAAAAATAGCGGCCGCGAGCGGCGCCGACGTCGTGATGCCCGCGGCCACCGTAAGCATCGAGTCGCCCGTGAGCGCGAGGGTATCGGGACGGAAGTTCACGGTGAAGGTGATGAAATCGGAGAAGATCGAATCGGTCCGCGCCTGCACCCGGGCCTGCACGCCGCCCGTAACTCCGGTGAGGTGGCCGTCACTCGTGAGCGACACGCCGGCGTCGGGCGAAGCCCAGGTAATCGGCGCCGCCACACTATCGCCGTTCTGGTCCAGCGCGTGCGCGTGAAGCACGATCGTCTGCCCCACCTCGACGGCCGGCGGGTCAGGAACCTGGACCTCGAGCCCCGCGATGCCGTTCTGCACCGGCAGGTTACTGCACCCGGCGAGCCCGCCGTTTCCGCCGCCCCACGCCGCCATCAAACCGAGGAGCGCGCGCCACCTCACAGCGTCTCCGGCGCGGGCGAGCTGGCGATCTCTCGGAGCGCCGCTTCCGCATGCCGGATCCAGCGCTCTGCATCCGGACCCTTGGGCGGCCGCGCGAGAAAGGCGCGGAGGTGCTCGGCCGCCTGCTGAGTCTCGCCGCGCTTGAGCAGCAGGAACGCCACGCCGTAGTGCGCGCCGCCGAGCGATGGGTCGAGGTCGAGCGCGCGGCGGTAGTGGCGGATCGCTTCGTCGGGCTGGCCCGTCTTGGTGAATGCGATCGCCATGTTGAGCAGAATCCGGGAGTCGCTCGGGTTATCGCGAAAGGCGAGCCGATACGACGTGAGCGCGGCCTCGTACTCGCCCTGACGTTCGAGCGCGAGGCCTTCGTTCAGATAGTCGAGGCGCTGGGGGCGCAGCGCCTCTTTCGGCGCGCTGCCGAACAACCGTTGCCAGATGCTCATCAAATCGCGGGCGCGGCTCGGGGAAGTCCTTTGCGCGGTGGAGATTACGCGCTTGGCGCAATAATAGCCCGGGCCCAAGTGCCCCGCAACGCGGTTGCTCCGCGCGCGCCGGCCGTTAGCTTGCTCCCATGCGCCGCCCCCCTCCCGCCTCGCCCCGAGGCACGCTCGAGGTCGATTGGCCGTTCTTCGGCGAGCTGTGCCGCGCGCTGGCACTCAGGGTCGCCCGCGAGTTCCAGCCCGAGGTCGTGCTCGGCATCGCCAAGGCGGGTGTCATTCCGGGCGTCGTCGTCGCCTCGATCATGCAGTGCGACTTTGCGTCGATGGTGGTGACGCGCCAGGGCGCCGATACCGATCCGGTCGTCGTCGCGGGGCCGCCGGCAAGCGTTCGCGGGCGCCGGGTGCTGGTGGTGGACGAGACCTGCGAGTCGGGCAACACGATGAAGCTCGCGCTGAGCGAGGTGCGCTCGCTCCGCCCGGCTGAGGTGCGGAGCGCCGTCTCGTTCAAGACCGGCGAGTACGCGCCCGATTTCTGGGCATTCGAGACCGAGAACTTCATTATCCTGCCGTGGGACCGGGAGATCATTCAGAACGGCGAGCTGATCACCCGTCCCGATTACGCGACGCGGCTCGGCATGTAAGGCGTCGGGCGGTCAGGCGGTCAGGCGGTCAGGCGGTCAGCGCCGCCGCCATCGCGCCGGCGGAATCCCAGCGCCTGTCCCGCTCCTTCTCCAGCGCCTGTCCGATCGCGCGGGCCAGCGCCTCAGGCGTCTCTTCCCTGAACGATCGCACGTCGGGCGGCGCATCGTTCAGGTGCATCTGCAAAACCACCATCTCATTTCCGTGCCGGAACGGCGGCCGGCCCGCCAGGCTCTCGAACAACACGCAGCCGAGCGAGTAGAGATCGGTGCGATGGTCGAGGTCGCCCGCGGCCTGGATCTGCTCCGGGCTCATGTAGCTCGAGGTGCCGACCGTCATGCCCGAGCGGGTGAGGCTGCCGGAGCCCGCCGCCTCGATCGCGCGCGCGATCCCGAAGTCGACCAGCACCGCGCCGTCGGGTGAGAGGAGGATGTTGTCCGGCTTCACGTCCCGGTGGACGATGCCGGTTGCGTGTGCGGCGGCAAGCGCGCCGAGCAGATCGCGGCCCGTGCGCCTCACGTCGGCGACGGTCATCCGGCGCACCCGGTCGAGGTGGCAGCGGAGCGTCGGGCCCTCGATGAACGGCATCACGTAGTATACCAGCCAGCCGGCTTCACCCGAATCGAGCACGCGCGCCACCAGCGGGTGGTCAATGCGCGAGGCGAGGTTGATCTCGCGGAGGAACCGATCGGCGGTGACGCTCACCTGCAGTTCGGGATGGAGAATCTTGAGCGCCACCCGGCGGCCGGCACTGTCCTCGGCCAGGAAGACGCGCGCGGCGGCACCCCGTCCGATCTCGCGGCGGACGGCGTAGCGGTCGCCCAGGGCCTCCTGCAGCATCGGAAGCAGATCGCGCCGGATCGGTCGAGCCTCGAAGAGGGGACTTCGCTATAGTCGGGGGTGCGCCGTCCCGACGCAAGCGGGCGGCTGCAACCTTTCGGGCGTCGCCACCGTCTCAGCGGTGATTCCCCACCGGAGATCCACATGCGTCTCGCCGCTGCCATCACCGCCGCCGCGCTTGTCTCGGCCGTCGCCTTTCTGCCCGCATCCGTTTCGGCTCAGGGCTCAGGCAACTACGTGCTCCGTGGAACCGATCCGGTGATCTACGATCTGGCCGGCACCATCCGGGTCGAGCCGGGGAGCGGCGACGGTGTAGGGGTGGCCGTGACACTGGCCGGCGCCGATGCCGCGAAGTTGCGCGTGGCACAGGGCCAGGTGAGGGGCCGCGACGCGCTCCGGATCGTCTACCCCGGCGACCGGCTGCGCTACCCCGCCATGGGAAGCGGCTCGACCACGCTTCGGGTGCGAAATGATGGGACCTTCGACCGGAACGACGACGACGAGGACCGCGGCCGCCGGCTCAGGATCGGTGACTCAGGCGACGAGGCCTGGGCCGATCTCCGGGTCGCCGTGCCGGCCGGGCATCAACTGACCATGCACCTCGCGGTAGGCGCGGTGACGCTCACGAACGTGGACGGGCGCATTGCGGTCGAGGCCAGCGCCGCGCCGATCACCGCCACCGGCAGCCGGGGCGAACTCTCCTTCGAGACCGGCGCCGGCAAGATCGACATCTCCAATTTTCAGGGCGAAACCGTTGCGGCCGAAACCGGCGCGGGCGAAGTGAGCGCCGGTGGGGTCAAGGCGCGGACGCTCAAGATCGAGACCGGCGCGGGCGACGTCCGCCTGAGCGACTTGCAGACGCCCACCATCAAGGTCGAAACCGGCAGCGGCAACGTCACGGCCGACCTCACCGGCGGGGTGGAGTCGCTCCGGATCCAAACCGGCTCGGGCAACGTGGCCATCACGGCGCCGCCGTCGCTCGGCGCCGTCGTCGACCTCGAGACCGGTAGCGGCGATGTGGATCTCGACTTTCCGCTGACGATCGTTCGGACCGGCCGCGACCACGTGCGCGGCACCATCGGCGACGGCCACGGCCGGATCGCCGTCTCGACCGGCTCGGGCGACGTGCGTCTGCGCAAGGCCTCCTAGCGCGCCGGGCCCGTGGCCGGCGGCACCCCGCCTTTGGCCCGGCCGGCCAGATCCCCGAGCAGCCGCTCGTGCGCCGGCCCCGCCCGCCGGTGCGCGGCGAGCAAAGCCTCCTGGGCACGCGCCGCCCGCTCCTGCCACGACACGGCCTCGAGGGTGCCTTCATTCAACCGGTCGTAATCCCGCTTGAGATCGGCCGCCAGCTCGGGCGAGCCGTATGCCCCGAACTCGGCGGTCGCGAGGAAGAGGTATTCCATCCGCCGCTGCAGGTCGAGCACGTAGGTCACGAGAAACGCCGTGACATCGTCGAGCCCCTCGAGCGTCGGCGGGTCGATTTTGGGCGACGACTGCTTGATCGGATGGTCGCCCAGGAGCGCCAGGTTGCCCAGCGCCTCCTGCACCTTCGTTGCATCCCCGGACATGCGAGCCTCCCATCCCTGGTGTGACGGCGTGAGTCTCACTGCTGGCCCAGCGTATTACCGGGCGCGGGGGTTCCGCGCCCCGGCGGCGAACATCGCGTCTGCGAGCGCCCACGTCTCGGAAAACGATTCGCGGACCTGCGCCGCCCCCGCCGAGTCGCCGCGCGCCGCGAGCAGGCGTGCAAGCGCGACGCGTTCCGGAGCCATGGAGAGCATCGGAAAGTAGCTGTCGCCCGGACCGGCGACGCGCGAGACCGACTGCCGGAGCGCCGCGATGGCGCGGACGGTGTCCGCCGCCAGCAGCGCGAGCCGGGCGTCGAGCGCCGCGCGGAACGCCGGCGCGACACGATACGGGAGCGTCGTGTCCTTGGGCGCGCGATCGATTGCGTCGCGCAACGCGCGCACGCGCTGGCCATCGCCGTCGAGCACCGCCTCGTGCACCAGCGCGAAGAACGGCTGCTGCACCGCATCCCATGCGGGCATTCGGAAATCCGGAGACTCGCCTCGGTCGACAGCCTGGCGCGCGTAGTCCAGCATCGGCCGAGCGAGCCGCTCGGCGGGGAGGCCCGCGAAATATGCCTGCACGATCCACCCATCGAACGGCGTGATGGCGGCCGCGGAGTCCCACACCGCTTCCGCCTCGGGCCAGCGGCGTTGCGCGCCCAGGGCCGCGACCCGGTACTCCGCCGCGCGCACCCGCTGCTCCGGTGTCGCATCGGGTCCCGTGAGCATCGTGGCCAGCGTATCCGCGAGGCCGGCATCGATCGGGCCGTGCAGCCAGAGCTGGATCAGGTCGGTGAGCGTGGCGCGGCTTGCCGTCCGGAGCTGGGCGAGCTCGCGCCGGCGCTCGGCGGGCGAGCCGAACCGGAGGGCGAGCGCCGCCGCGCGTGCCGGGCGCCACATGTCCTCCGGGCGCATGCGCGCGAACGCGGCCATCGCCCGTGCCCGATCGCCGCTCGCGATGGCGAGGTCGATCTCGTGGTCGTGAATCGGCGCGAACACGCTGTCGAGCGCGTACATGCGCGCGAACGCCGCTTCCGCGTCCACGGCGTGGTAGCCCGCGTATCCGGCGTAGTGGAAGAGCGACTCACCCAGGCCAAACCACGCGTCGGTGGCATCGGGCCGATCCAGCACCGTCTCCTGGAAGGTGGCGATCGCGCTGTCGCCCTGGCCGAGCAGATAGTAGCGCCGGGCCTGAAGCAGCTCGGCGGCCGGCGCGGAGAGCCGCTGCTCCCGCGCAAGGCCCGCGGCCAGGGCGGCCATCGCGGCGGGGAAATCGTGCCGCCACTCGTGCGCCACGCTCAGCCGGTGATAGGCGAGCCCGCAGTCCGGGTCCGCCGCGATCGCATCGCGGAACGCGGCCGCGGCGCCGTCGTAGTCGTCGCGGAAGAGATCGGTCTGGCCCTGCACCAGGTGGCCGAATGCCGCGGCGGATGAGGTGGCGGACAGGGTCCACTTCCGGTCGGCGGAGAGCAGGCCGTCGCGGAGGGCAATTCCCGAGAGGGCGCGGAGCGCGATCCCGTCCAGCGCCCGCGCCAGGCGGCCGCTGTCGTCGGTCTCCTCGTAGCGATACAGTCGGCTGCCTTCGGACGTGGAGTAGAGATCGATGACGACGCCGTCCCCGTACTCACCCGAGCGCACGGTGCCGGAGGCCACGTAGCGCGCGCCGAGCGCGCGCGCCCTGCGCAGCACGTCGGGGAGACCGGCCGAGCGCCAGTTGGCGACCCGTGCCACGACGGGCGCGCCGTCGATCGCGCGCAGGGCTGGCAGCCACTCGAGCCCATTGGCGAACAACTCTTCCGGCCGGGCGGTGCCGGCACCCTCGTGCCCCGGGGCCGCGCTGTCGCTCGCGAACGGGAGCACGACCACGCCCGTGCCCGACAATGCGCGCGGCCGCCACTCGCCGCTCCACACCACAGCGGCGGCGGCGAGCAACAGCAATGCAGCGCCGGCAACGATCCAGCCCGCCTTGCTCGGCGCGGGGCGCTCGTCGACGGGGCGCGCCGATTCTCGGTCCTCGAGCGCGTCGACGAATTCCGCGGCGGTGCGGTATCGGTCCGCCGGCAATTTCGCCATGACGCGTCCCACGGCCGCGTTGACGCGCACCGGCACCGACGGCCGGCCTGCGCGCGCGCTCGGCGGCGGATCGGTCGAGTGCCGCGTGAGCACGGCCTGGGGTGTCGGGGCGGGGAAGGGCGCCGCGCCGGTGAGCATTTCGAACAGCACGCAGCCCAGGCTGTAGAGATCGCTGCGTCCGTCCACCGGCCCGCGCGCGCCCGCCTGCTCGGGGCTCATGTAGGCCGGCGTTCCGATCACGAGCCCGAGCTCGGTGAGCGCGGCATCGCTCGCCCCGACGTCATCCATGTCGCGCAGCGCGGCTTTCGATGCCGTGGCGATGCCGAAGTCCGCCACCACGGCGTGGCCGCCCACGAGGAGGATGTTGCCCGGCTTGATATCGCGGTGCACGACGCCCTGCGAGTGGGCGTAACCCAGCGCGTCCGCTACCTCGCGGGCCACCCGGAGCGCGTCGTCGAGCGGCAGCGCGCCTTCGCGCCGCATGCGCTCGCGCAGCGACTCGCCCTCGACGAACGGCATGACGTAGTACAGCAGGCCGCCGGCCTCGCCCGAGTCGTGCACCGGCAGGATATGGGGATGGGTGAGGCCCGCGGCGATGCGGATTTCGCGGAGAAAGCGCTCGGCGCCGAGCGAGGCGGCCACTTCCGGGCGGAGCACCTTGAGCGCCACCGCGCGCCCGTGCTTCCGGTCATGGGCGAAGAACACGATGGCGGCGCCGCCGCTGCCGAGCTCGCGCCCGATCGCGTAGCGGTCTCCGAGGGCGGCGGCAAGGCGGGAACTCAAGTCGGCCACGAGCGCCCTCTCCGGTTTACGTCGTTGCGCGCTCCCCCGTCAGCGCCGCGAGCCTCCGCCGCGCGTCCGCGACCTTGGGCATGAGCTCGGGGTCGGCCCCTTTCCAGAGCCGCACGAACTTCCCGTAGTTATCGGCCGCGCGTGCCCGGTCGCCGCGTTCCTCGTAGAGGCCGCCCAGGTGCAGGTAGGTCCAGGGCAGCCATACCGCGTCGGGGCCGAGCCGCTCCATGAAGGGCGTGGTGACGTAGCGCTGGTAGGCCGCTATGGCCGAGTCCGGCTCGCCGGCCGCCTCGTACGCGCGGCCGAGCGCGGGCAGCCGGCAGGCCGCGCACTTGTCGTCACCGGCTTCCCGGAGCTCGGCGATGGCGTCGCGCGGCCGGCGCTCCGCGAGCGCAATGGAGCTCATCGCCACGTGGCGTTCCGTTTCCGCGAGGCGGCGGTCGCCGGCGGATGCTGTCCGGTCGAAGTCCGCCAGCAGCGCGCGGGCCCGGTCGGGCCGGCCGGCCTCGGCGTAGAAGGTGGCGAGCGGAATGTAGGGCCGGTCCGCGGGGGCGAAGCTCGCCAGCGGATGGCGCTCGAGCGCGGCATCCACGACCCGGACGGCGCGGTCCCGCGCACCGCGGAACCAGAGATCGATCCCCGCCCGCGCGACGTCGAACATGAGCACCTGCTGTGGCTGCCCCAGCGACGCCGCCGCGTCCGCGCCCTCGCTGAACTCCGCTGCGGACTCGGTCAGGCGTCCGCGGGCCGCAGCAACGAAACCGAGCTGCTCGGCCGTCATGGTGCGCCAGCCCGCACTCTCGCGCCGCGCCGTCTGCAACTGCTGCAGGACCGCCTCCGCGCTGTCGTAGTCGCCACCCATCACGGCGAAGCCGGCCTCCGACAAAGCAGCGTACGGCGTGCCCGGCACCCGGCTCCGCAGGGTGTCGAGCGTGGCCCGCGCCGCGGCCAGCTTGCCCTGCGATGCCTGCGCGCTCATCAAGTTGAGGTAGAACGTCGGGTCATTTGGCTGCGCATCCACGGCCCGGCGCGCGAGGTTCTCCGCCTCCGCGTAGTTCCGCGAGTCGGTGTACACGATGCTCAGGTTGTTGAGCGCATACGTGTCGTTGGGATAGAGATCGAGCAGCGACCGGTAGGCCGTGATCTCCTTTTCCGTCTCGCCGGTGACGTAGGCCGCGTAGGCCGCCTCGGTGAGATAGCGCTCGCGGTCGGTGAGCCGGTCGCGGTGTTGGTAGGCGCGGGCAAAAGCGTCGACCTGCTCGCTCCGGCGGGCGCCGCTATTGCTCAGCACCACGCCCAGTTTGCGATAAGCCATTGCGAATCCGCTGTCCAGCCCGATCGCCTCACGCAAAAGGGCGATGGCGCGCTCCGTGTCGCCCTCCCGGTTGGCGGTGAGCGCCAGCGAGTACTTCCTGAGTGCCGCGAGCGAGCCGGTGGAGACCTGCTCGAGCGGCTCGTTGGCGCCCAGGGTCCGGAGCGACTCGCCGATGCGCTGGCGCATGGCCTTGCTGAGCCGATCGATGGCGGAGAGGATCCGGGTCGAATCGTCGGCCGTCTCCCGGAGCGACACCAGCGCGTCGCCCGACGTGCTCGAGATGAGCCGCGTGGAGATGACGTAGCCGGTGCCGGCGTGCACGACCTCGCCGGCGACATACGCCTTGATCCCGTCGCGGATCGCGATTTCGCGCGCGACCTCCGGGTCGAGCGGCGCCTTGGGATCGCGCCGCATCCGGGCCAGCGTCTGCTGGACGTAATCCGGCTGGAGCACGGTGACCGTCGGAGACTGCGCGAGGTCGATCCGGAACGCCTCGGTGATGGCTCCGCCCAGCACCGAATCGGCCGGCGGGCTACGGAACTCCGAGACGATGATCCGCTCCCGCGCGCTCAGCAGTCCCCGGTCCATGAGCGAGCGGCCCGGCCAGATGCCGGTCGCGTGGAGGCCGATGGCAAGGACGCCGAGGGCCCCGGCGCCGGCGAGCGCGGTGGTGACGCGGCGCCGGCGGGGCGCACGCGTTGCCGGCACCGGCGTCGTGGGCGCGACCGCCGCGGCACGATGCGCGGTGGTGGCGACGGTACCGGTGCCGGGCGTCGCCACGGCCTCGAGCGCGCGGAGCAGCTCGTCGGCGCTCTGCCACCGGTCGGCGGGACGCTTCTCGAGGCAGCGCATGACGACCGCCGCCAGCTCGGGCGGCGCCGACGGCCGCACCGACTCGAGCGGCTCGGGGGTGCGGTTCACTTGCGCCGCGAGGAGCTGTTGCGGCGTGCGGCCGGTGAACGGCGTGTGTCCGGCAAGCATCTCGTACGCCATGACGCCGACCGAATAGATGTCGGCGCGATGATCGATGGCCGGATCGGCCGCTGCCTGCTCTGGCGCCATGTAGGCTGGCGTGCCCATCGCGACGCCGGCCGAGGTGAACGGGCCGCCCGCCGGCTCGCCGCTTGCCGCCTCGCTCACCGCCTTGGCCACGCCGAAGTCGGTGACGAGCGCGTGATGCCGGCTCACCATCACGTTGCCCGGCTTGATGTCGCGGTGGACCACGCCGTGCTCGTGCGCGTACGCGAGGGCGTCGGCCACGTCGCGGAGGAGCCGGACCGCGTCGGTCACGGGCAGCTCGCCCTCGCGCGCCAGGCGCGCGCGGAGCGACTCGCCCTCGATGAACGGCATGGTGTAGTAGAGCAGCTCGCCGGCGCGCCCGGCGGCGAGCACCGGCACGATGTGCGGGTGCTGGAGCTTGGCGGCGAGCTGAATTTCGCGGCGGAATCTTTCGGCGTTGAGGCCCGCCGCGAGATCCGGCGGGAGCACCTTGACGACCACGCGGCGGCCGAGTGCAGTCTCCTCGGCGAGGTAGACGCGACTCATGCCGCCGCCGCCCAACTCTCGCTCGAGGCGATAGGCGGCACCTAGCGCGGCTTCAAGTCGCTCCTGCAGCTCCGGCACGGGCCAGCTCCGCCATCACGTTGGGGGTCTCCGGAAGTATAGACCCCTCGACCAGCGGCGTCAGGTCGGGGAGGCGCTCCCGTTCGCGCCGCCGGCCGCTCCGCCGTCCAACCCGAGCGCATCCGAGTAACTCATTCCCTGCGCCATGCGCTCGTACATCGCCGCGAGCGTCTCGGGTGCGGCTGCGATGAAGCGGCAGCGCCCGTCTCCGCGCGAGCGGCACTCGACTTCCATTACGCCCACGAGCTCGCCCGAGATTCGGCCCAGAAGATCGGCGAGCAGCCCGCACGAGAGGTGGCAGCAGGGATACTCGGCGCCGGCGCCGTCCACCGCCTCCGCCCAGTCGGCCGAGTCGAGTGCCAGCGCCGCGCCGCCGAGCGGCGTCACGGCGATGCTGCCCCAGCCCAGCTCGCCGAGAAAGCGCGAGAGCATCTCGCTCAGGTGCGCGGCGTCGAGCGCGGCGGGTCGGTCGATGCCGGTCGCATCCCGGAGCCAAGCCGCGTAGGCGTCGTAGAGCGCCTCGCCACCGGCAAAGCCGGCCTCCTGCAGATAGGCGGCCGCCTGCAGGCCCGCATCCCGCTCGAGCGTGGTCCGAAGCTGCTGCAGGACGCGCCGGCCGAGTGTCACGCCGTAGCGGCCGGTGGGGAAGGTCGGTGCGGTCATGGGCACCCGGTTGAGAAGAGTGGAAGGTTGACGTTAGCGCCGCGAGCCGGCACGGCGCAACAGCTCGGCTTCGTCGATCACTTCGATCTCGAGCGCGCGGGCCCGCTCGAGCTTGCTGCCCGGGTCGTCGCCGGCGACCAGCGCGTCCGTCTTCTTGCTCACCGAGCTTGCGACCCGGCCGCCGGCGCGCTCGATCACTGCCATCGCTTGGGGTCGAGAAAGCGTTGGCAGCGTGCCGGTGATGACGAAGGTCTTGCCGGTGAGCGCGCCGTCGGCGGCGGCCGCGGTCGGCTCGGTGAAGTTGAGGCCCGCGGTGCGGAGGCGCTCGACGAGCCCCCGATTCCGCGCATCGGCAAAGAAGTGCGTCACCGCGTCCGCGATGGCGCTCCCGACCCCCGGCACCGCGTTGATCTCGTCCGCCGATGCCGCCATGAGCGCGTCCATCGTGCCGAAGCGCCGCGCGAGGAGCAGCGCAACGTTCTTCCCGACGTGCCGGATGCCGAGGCCGAAGAGAAGGAGCGCAAGGGGCCGGGCCTTGGATGCCTCGATGGCCTGGACCAGTTGCTCCGCGCTCTGCTCGGCGAAGCGGTCCAGCTCGACGAGCTGCGCGGCCGTGAGCCGGTAGAGATCGCCCACATCGGCGATGAGCCGGGCGTTGAGGAGCTGTCGCACCCGCTCGTAGCCCAGCCCGCGGACGTCCATCGCCTCGCGCGCGGCGTAGTGCACGATGCCTTCGAGCACACGCCCGGGGCAGGTGGCGTTGGGGCAGTACCGCATCGCCTCGTCGGGCGGGCGCTCGACCGGGGTGCCGCAGGCGGGGCAGCGGTCGGGCATCACGAACACCCGTTCCGCGCCGGTCCTTTTCTCGATCAGCGGGCGCACGACCTGCGGGATCACCTCGCCGGCGCGGATCACCTCGACCCAGTCGCCGATGCGGATGTCCTTCTCGGCAATGAGGTCCTCGTTGTGCAGCGTCGCGGCGCTCACCCGGACCCCGCTCAGCTCCACTGGCTCGAGCTCGGCCCAGGGGTTGAGCGCGCCGGTGCGGCCCACGTTGATCTTGATGTCGCGCACGCGGGTGACGGCGATCTCGGGCGCGAACTTCCGCGCGATCGCCCAGCGCGGCTCGCGGCCGCCCACGTCGCCCAGCTCGCGGTGCAGCGCGAGCGGGTCGACCTTCACCACGATGCCGTCGGCCTGGAAGGGCAGCGTGGCCAGCACCGCCTCGAGCTCGCTGACCCGCCGCATCACATCGGTGAGATCCGCGTGGCGCTCCCGGTGCGGCTCCACCTGAAAGCCCCACGCCGCGAGCCGGTCCAGCATCCGCCACTGCGTCCTCAGGTCGAGCCGGCCCTCCATGATCTCGATCTGGAAGGCGAACATGCGGAGCCGGCGCGCCCGCGTCACCCGCGAGTCGAGTTGCCGGAGGGCGCCCGCCGCCGCGTTGCGCGGGTTGGCGAAGAGCGGCTCATCCTCCGCCTCGCGCGCCGCGTTCACCCGCCGGAACGACGCGAACGGCATGTACACTTCGCCGCGGATTTCCATCAGCGCGGGGTGGTCGCTGCCCGCGAGCGCGAGCGGCACGTCGGCCAACGTGCGGAGGTTGGCGGTCACGTCCTCGCCGATGATCCCGTTGCCGCGCGTGGAGCCCACGCTGAGCCGGCCGCGCTCGTAGGTGAGGCTCACGGCGGCGCCGTCGATCTTGATCTCGGTAGTGTAGCCGGCGGTGCGGACTTCGGGCGCGAGCCGCGCGTTGCGATCCTCCCACGCGGTGAGCTCCGCCGATGAGAAGGCGTTGGCCAGCGAGAGCATGGGGCAGCGGTGGCGATACTTGACGAGCGCGCTGGCCGGCGCGGCGCCGACCCGGCGGGTGGGGCTGTCGGGTGCGGCCAGCTCGGGGTGCGCCGCCTCGAGCGCTTCCAGCTCGCGGAAAAGGCGATCGTACTCCGCGTCGGAGATCTCCGGCGCGTCGAGCACGTAGTACGCGTGGTTGGCCCGATCGATCTGGCGGCGGAGCTCTTCCGCGCGGCTCACCGCGCCAGGAGTCACCGCGCTGCGGCCTCCTGCGACAGCACCGTGAGCGCCACGCCCACCAGCCGGTCCACTTCGGCCGCGCTTGCCCGCGCCAGCGCGCCTTCGCCCCATGGCTCCTCCTTGGCCGCGAACGCGTCCAGCAGCCGGCGCAGGAAGCCGAGGACGGCGGCGCGCTCGCGGTCGGCGGCGCGGCCCGCCGGGTCGTCGCCGCGGCGGAGCTGGAGCCGCTCGTACCGGTGCGCGTTGCGCAGCGCCTTGGCGGTCAGGCTTGCCACGACCTGGCAGAATCGCACGTCCGCCTCGGTAAACGCGGGCCCGTCGCGGAACGTGCGCAAGAAAATGGCGCCGATCGGGGCGCTCCGCCACGTGATCGGCACGACGGCGATGTTCTTCACCCGCCGGAGGCTCAGCGCGTCGCGCGCGCCGCGGAGCGATGGGTCGGTGGCGACGTCCGGAATGAACACCGTCTGCCCCGTGTCGAACGCGCGCTTGAGCTCGGGGTAGCGCGCCAGGTCCACCACGTAGTTGCGGATGCTCGGGTCCTCGTAGCTCGCCACCAGGCGCACCGTCTCGCCGCCGCGCTCGGCCAGGAAGATCGAGCAGCGGTCGAGGCCGAACGCCTCGCCGAGTCGCCGGGCCACCGACTGCACGATGTCCACGAAGTGGAGCGACCCCGCGATCTCCTGCAGGATCTCGACGACCGCGAGGAGGTGTCGGTGCTCCTGCTCCAGGAGGTCGATCCGCGCCTGCAGGCGTTCGATGTCCTCGGGGGCCGACGAAATCGTCGTCATGGGTCCGGTCCGGGAATGATGGGGGTGGTCCAATTATAAGGAATGACCCCTGCCGGGGGGAACGTGTGCAAGGGCTGGCGGGCCCGGGCGCGTTACGGGCGGTGTTTCCGGGTGTCGCGAAGGTTGACGCCGTTCTCGCCGCCGCCTTACGTTCCGGAGCATCTGAGCCAACGGAACCTCGTTGCCCGCAACACCGAGCCGCGCGTTGCAGTCGGGAGGCGCACATGGGACGGAACCAGGATCACCACGATCCGGCGGAGAGCGCCGACGATCGCGAACGGCCGGACGGGGGCGGCACGTTCGCCGCCGGCATCGTGCTCGGCGTGGTCATCGGCGTCGGCATCGGGATGCTGTTCGCGCCGAGCTCGGGGGAGCGGACCCGCCACAAGCTCGGGCGGCGGGTGCGCGAGCTGCGCGAGCGGGCCCAGGAGGGTCTCGACGACGCGACGCGCGGCGCCCGGCGCGACCTCATCCGGCGGCGCCGGCGCCTCCGCAGCCAGCTCGACCGGCTGGCGGGCGAGGCGCGCGATACGCTCAGCGACGCCCGCTGATCCGCCCGCGGAGCGCCGCGGCTTCTCCCTTGTATTGGGGGTCGAGATAGTCGCGCACCGGGAGCGTGGTCACGGTATCCAGCTCCGCACGGGCGTCGCCCCAGCGCTTGCGATCGACGTAGATCTTGGCAAGATCCAGATGGTGAACGATGCGGGTCGAATCCAGCTCGACCGCGCGGCGCATGTTGTCGATGGCGCCGTCCCACGAGGCCTGGCCGAAAATCCCCCCTCCCATAAGGTGCCGGGCGAGAAAGCGACTGAAGCCGCTCAGCCGCATGATTTCCGCGTTCCAGAGGCCGAGCACGTGATAGGCGCCGTCGTGCCGCGGGTCGAGCGCAATGGCGCGGAGGGCCGCGGAACGAATTTCGGCGGCGAGGCGGATGCGTTCGTCGCGGCTCCTGGTCAGCGCGGTGCGGCCGAGCGCGTTCGCGAGCACGAACTGGCCCTCGGCGCCCATGCTGTCGGCACGCACGGCGCGGCGGGCATAGAGTTCGGCGCTATGGTAGAGCGAGTCGCGCGCGGGGCTCTCCACCCGGTCGGGCGTCGCGGCGCCCAGGGTGATGCACGCGAGCGCGGCGCGCCAGTTGGCCTCGTAGCTCGTCGAGTCGCGCGCGAGGGCGTCCTGGAAAGCGGCGAGCGCCGCGGCGGGCTCCCGCGCGCCGAAGGCGGCGATGCCCCGTGCGATCGGGTCGGACGCGGAGTCGCCGAGGGGCGCGGGCCTGGCGGTCCGCGTTTGAGCCGGGATGGCGGACGCGGGCGCGGCCAGCCCCGGCATCTGCGCCGCCGCGGTCTGACCGGGGGCAGCAGGCGCGAGGCCGGCGAGGGCGGCGGCCATCAGCAACGTCGGTACGGGTCTATGTGTCATCGCTGCATGTATCATCGGTCCACAGTGTCTATCGAGCGAAGGACGCCGGAGCGAAGGACGCCGCCATGCCGCTCGTGAGCGGCGGGCTCGGCACCATTCTCGTGGCGGCCGCGGCGGTCGGCGCGTTGCTCGCATGGCTGCTCCGGGAGCGGCACTATCCCGGTCCCCGGCTGGTGGGCGGCAAGCCCCGCATCGATCGCGAGGCGCTGGAGCGCGCGGAGCAGGAGGTGCGCGCCGCCGCGCCGCCGCCCGACGCGGCCTGAGCGCGCGCGTCCCCGCGCCGCCGCACTCTGACTCAGACGAACGAGACGGTCGACAAGAACACGCCCCGGAGGCACCGTGACCACCGCCACCCTTTCTTCCGCGCGCCCCCATGCCAACGATCGCTTCTTCTACGGGGCGATGGCCGTCGCGGCTGCGGCGCTGGTGTTCGCGGGCTTCTCCCGCAGCTTCTACCTCGCGCCCTACTTCAACCGTCCAGTGCCGACCGGGCTGCGGCTGGTGCACGGCCTGGTTTTTTCCTCCTGGATCCTCCTCTTCCTGGTCCAGACCGCGCTCATCGCGACCCGGCGCGTTGCGATCCATCGGCGGCTCGGCGTGGCGGGTGCGGTGATCGCTCTGCTCATGGTGATCCTCGGGACGGTAACCGCCATCGGCGCGGCGCGGGCGGGGCATGGACCGCCGGGCATCCCGCCGCTCACCTTCCTCGCGATTCCCCTGTTCGACATGGCGGTGTTCGCGCCGCTCGTGGCGGCGGCAATTTATCTCCGGCGCAGCCCGCAGGCGCACAAGCGGCTCATGCTGCTCGCCACGGTGAGTCTGCTCGCGGCGGCGGCGGCGCGCCTCCCGACGGATCTGATGAAGGCGGGACCCCTCTTCTACTTCGGCGTGGCCGATCTCTTCATCCTGGTCGCGGTGCTGTACGACCTGGCGACCCGGCACAAGGTGCACCCGGCGTACGTCTGGGGTGGGCTGCTGATCCTCGTGTCGCAACCGCTGCGGCTCGCGGTGAGCGGCACCGAGGCGTGGCAAGCGTTCGCGCGCATGCTTATCGGCTGACGCGGACGGCGGGCGCGGTGCGGGGGCAGCCCCGGTCTGCGCCCGCGGGTGGTCAGCTTATCTCGGCGAAGATGCGGGAGAGGTCCAGCGAAAGCGGCACCGCCATGCCGCGCGGGTGCCATGTAAGCTCATCGCGATGTGGCGTGAACCGGCCGCCGTCCTGCGCGGAGACTTCGACGACGAGCCCCTTCGGATCCACGATCCAGACCTCGTCGACGCCAGCGGCGAGGTAGGCGTCCACCTTGTAGTCGCGATCGTAGATGCGCGATTGCGGGCTCAGCACCTCCACCGCAAGCCACCACTCGGCTATTTCGGTCCACGTGCTCCGAATGGGATATGACGCCGGGAAGACCAGCAGGTCGGGCTCGAGGTGCAAGCTCGGTTGGATCTCGATCTCGCCGGGGCTCGCGGCGCGAGCCACGCCTTCGTGCTCGAGATACACGGCGATGCTCGTCAGCAGGCGCGCCAGTACGATCTGATGCAGCGGCGCCGGTGCCGGCGTCACGAGCAGCACTCCCCCGACCAACTCGTAGCGGTTGCCGTCGTCGGGGAGGGCGCGGACCATGTCCACGGTGAACGTGGGGAGCGGCCACGGCATGGCCATAATCTGGGGCCTCGGCTGGGGACGGTGCAACTCGGCATCCGCCAGCATGTCAGCGGCCGGCATCGGGACGTGTACCGAACCGCCGCAGTTCGGATCGGATTCTGCCACGCGCGTCATTCGCGCCTGAGAAAGTCCCGCGTCACCTCCGCCACCGATGCGCATCCACTCAGCCCGAATGTCAGATCGAGATCCGCCAGAAAATTGAGCAGCACCTCGCGCACGCCCTGCTCGCCCGCGGCCGCGAGACCCCACGCGTACGGCCGCCCGAGCAGCACGGCGCTCGCGCCGAGCGCCAGCGCCTTGAACGCGTCGGCGCCACGGCGGATGCCGCTGTCGAGCAACACCGGCACCCGTCCCGCCACGCGCTCGGCCACGCGCGGCAGCGCGTCGAGGCTCGCGACGGCCCCGTCCACCTGCCGGCCGCCGTGGTTCGACACGATGAGCCCGTCCACCCCCGCGTCGAGCGCGCGCGCCGCGTCGTCCGCGCGCAGGATGCCCTTGAGCACGATCGGCAGCCGGGTGTGGCGCCGGAGAAATGGAAGATCGTTCCAGGTGAGTGCCGCGTTGCCGAACGTCTCGACGAAGCGCCGCACGGCCGGCTCGATGTCCTCCTCGGGCGGCCGCGCGAGGCGTGAGCGAAACACCGGATCGCTCAGATAGTTTGCCATCCCCTCGCCGAACACGACGGGCGAGTACGCGAGGCCAAGGTCGCGCTCGCGCCAGCTCAGGATGGGACAATCGACGGTGACCACGATGGCGGAGTATCCTGCCCGCTCGGCGCGGCCCAGAAAGCTTGCGGCGACCTCGGCGTCCGCGCTCCAGTAGAACTGGAACCAGCGCGGCGCGTCCGCCATCGCATCGGCCACCTGCTCGAGCGGGCGGGATGCCGCGCTGCTCAGGATCATCGGGACTCGGACCGAAGCCGCGGCGCGCGCCGTCGCCAGCTCGGCGTCTGCGTGGAAAATGCCCTGCATCCCGATCGGGGCCAGCAGCACCGGCGCGGGAAGCACCGTGCCGAGAAGCGGCGTGCGCCAGTCGCGGCCGGAGAGATCGCGCAGGACGCGCGGCTCGATCCGCCAGCGCCGGAACGCCTCGAGATTCGCCCGCATCGTATCCTCGGCGCCGGCGCCTCCCGAGAGATACGCGAAGGCCTGCGGCGTGAGCGCCTCGCGCGCCCGCGCCTCCAGCGCCTCGCACGACACCGGCACGCACGAGCCGCGCTGGTACACTTCGAGCTGGCGCGCGACGCTGAACGAGATTGACCGGTCGACCGCTGGGGTGGGCTGCATGGGATGAGAAGCTACCCGCCGGTGCGGTCCTGGCAACACGGCGGCACCACACGCGTGGCGCGTACTGGACAAAGTACGTCAGGCCGCACACTTTGACGGCCGACTCTCACTCCTTCCACTTCCGCGGATTCCGATGCCCGACCAGACCTGGAGCCGGCGCTCCTTCGTGCGCGGGATGGCCGGCGCGATCGCGGCGCCGTGGCTTGCCGCCGCGCTCGCGCCGGCGCTCATGCTCGGAGAGAGCAACGGGGCGACCGACGGGCTCGGCCGGCACCCCGCCGGAACGATCCTCACCCCCGCCGAGCGGCGCGACCTCGATGCGTTCGCGGCCCAGATCATTCCCACGGACGGTCTGCCGGGCGCCCGCGAGGCGAACGTCGTCGAGTTCATTGACCGTGCGCTCGGCTCGTTCGCCGATGACCAGCGCCCGATGTTCACGCAGGGCCTGGCCGACCTCGCCTCCCGCGCCCGGACGCGTTCGCCCGGCGCCCAGGGCTTTGCCGATCTCGACGACGCGGCGCAGATCGCAGTGATGCGGGAGCTCGAATCGGAAAAGTCGGAGTTTTTCGAGGCGGCGCGGGCTGCCACGATCGCCGGATTGCTGGCGGACCCGGCCTACGGCGGCAACGCGAACAAGATCGGCTGGCGGCTCATCGGCTTCGAGGATCGGTACGCCTGGCAGCCGCCGTTCGGCTGGTACGACGACGACGCAAACGCGCATGACGCATCCGGCGCACGGTAACGGGCCCGGCGGCGCACGCCGCGCGCGAGCGCCGGCGGGGCCGCGCTATTCGGCGCGCGAGTCGGTGGACTTCGTGGTGGTCGGCGCGGGCGCGGCGGGCGGCGTCGTGGCGCGGGAGCTTTCGCGCGCCGGGTTCCGCGTCGTGGTGCTGGAGCAGGGCCCCTACCTGCACGAGGCCGACTTCACCCACGACGAGCTTGCCGTGCAGTCGCTCAACGCCCTCACCAACGATCCTAGGCTTCAACCCAATACCTACCGCACGTCGGAAGCCGAAGAGGCCAAGCCGAAGTACGTCGTGCGGTACGGGCGGCTGGTCGGCGGCGGCTCGGTGCATTTCACGGCCAACTTCTGGCGCTTCCACGAAATCGACTTTCTCGAGGGGAGCCGCACCGGGCGCGTCGCGGGCAGCGACCTCGCCGACTGGCCGATCACCTACGCCGAGCTGGAGCCCTACTACACGCGCGCCGAATGGGAGCTCGGCGTGTCGGGCCAGGCCGGCGCGAGCCCGTTCGACCCGCCGCGGAGCCGCCCGTATCCGCTCCCACCGCTTCCGATCAAGCCGTCGGGCGTGCTCACCGAACGCGCCGCGCGGAAACTCGGCTGGCACGCCTACCCCGCGCCGGTCGCGATCCTCTCGGAGCCGTATCGCGGGCGCCCCGCCTGCATTCAGTGCGGCAAGTGCGAGTTCTACGGTTGCGAGGTGCGGGCCAAGTCGAGTACGCTCGCCGCGATGATCCCCGACGCGGAGCGCACCGGCCGCTGCGAGATCCGCCCCCACAGCTACGTGCGGAAGATCGAAATCGATCGCCGCGGCCGCGCCATCGGCGTCAAGTACTTCGATGCCGCTCGCCGCGAGGTCTTCCAGCGCGCCCGCGCCGTGGTCGTCTCGGCCAACGGCGCCGAAACGCCGCGGCTCCTGCTCATGTCACGCGCGAAGGGTTTTCCGGACGGGCTCGCGAACGGAAGCGGAGTGGTGGGCCGCCATCTCATGTTCAACGGCGGCGCGTTCGTCGGCGGCCTGTTCGAGCACGAAATCAACGGATACCGCGGCATGGTCGTCACCCGCGTGATCCACGATCTCTACGAGCTCGATCCTGCGCTGGGCCTGGCCGGCGGCGGCGGCTTCGACTTCCGCTTCGACATGGGCCCGATCGACTTCGCCCTCGGCGGGATGCCGGACGACGCGCCGACCTGGGGCGCCGAGTACAAGCAGCTCTTGCGCCGGATGTACACCCGATCGATCTACGTGCTGGCGCACACCACCCAGCTTCCGGCACCCACCAACTCGATCTCGCTCGACCCCGCGCTCAAGGATGCGTGGGGCCTGCCCGCCATCCGGGTCACGTTCAGCGAGCACCCCAACGACGTGCGGCTTTACTCGTACTTCCGCGACCGCGCGCACGAGCTGCTCGACGCCGCCGGCGCGGTGCGGCGGTGGGATTTTCCGCTCGACACCTACTATCCGGCCGTGCACCTGCTCGGCACCTGCCGCATGGGCGACGATCCCGCCACGTCGGTGGTGGACCGCTATCACCGCACCCACGAGGTGCCGAACCTGTTTCTGGTGGATGGGAGCAGCTTCGTGACGTCGGGGCGGGGTCAGCCGACGCTGACGATTCAGGCGCTCGCCTTCCGTGCCTCGGAGCATATGGCCAGGATGGCGCGGCGCGGCGAGCTGGGCTGACGCGGAAGGCTCGGTGCCCGCCGGCGCCGTTGCGGGAGACTACTCGATCGCGAGCTGCCGGCCGAACTGGTCGAGCAGCTCGTCGTCGTATCGGTCGGCCAGCTCGGCCACCTGCGCGATGAGCACGCGCAGCTCGCTCTCGTCGAGCTCCGCCGCGAACCGGCCGGCGCCGAGCCACACCCGGCCGTGGGGATCGAGCGAGAACGACGCGAAATTGCCGAGCTGGTGGTTGAGCTCGAGCAGGTGCCGGAGCAGCGGCTCCGCGTCCTCCGCCGGCACGCGCAGAATGGGAAAGGTGACGTGGACGACGGGATCGGCGTCGGCCTCGTCCTCGCTCGCGATGAGCGCGATGTAGCCGGTGACGGAGCCGCGAAAGATCGCCCACGCGTCCTGGTCCAGCTCGGATACGCGGGAGTCACCGCCCAGCGCGTCAATTGCCGCCGGGATCGCATGCCGCAGTGCTTCGATGTCCATGCGTCAGACGTCCAGATTGCTCACGTACTTCGCGTTCCGCTCGATGAACTGCCGCCGCGGCTCGACCTCATCGCCCATCAACTCGTCGAAGAGCTTCGAGGCCTCGACCGCATCCTCCATCGTGACCCGGAGGATGGTGCGCGTGGCCGGATCCATCGTGGTCTTCCAGAGCTGGCCCGGGTTCATCTCGCCGAGGCCCTTGTAGCGCTGGATATTGACGCTCCCGCGCCCGTCGCCGTTGGCGAGCCGCTTGGAGTAGTCCTCCCGCTCGGCCTCGGTGTAGGCGTAGAACTCCTCCTTGCCCTTGGCCACCCGGAAGAGCGGCGGCTGCGCGATGTACACGTAGCCGGCCTCGATCAGCTCCTGCATCTGCCGGAAGAAGAACGTGAGCAGCAGCGTCCGGATGTGGGCGCCGTCCACGTCGGCGTCGGTCATCAGGATGATCTTGTGGTAGCGCGCGTCATCGAGCGTGAAATCCTCCCGGACGCCCGTGCCGATCGCGGTGATGATGGCGCGGATTTCCTCGTTGCTCAGGATCTTGTCGATCCGGGCCTTCTCCACGTTGAGAATCTTGCCCCGGAGCGGCAGGATGGCCTGGAACTGCCGGTCGCGGCCCTGCTTGGCGCTGCCGCCGGCGGAGTCGCCCTCGACCAGGTACAGCTCGGTCATGGTCGGGTCTTCGATCGAGCAGTCGGCCAGCTTGCCCGGAAGCACGGCGTTCTCGAGGCCGCTCTTCTTGCGCACGAGGTCGCGCGCCTTTCGGGCCGCCTCGCGCGCACGGGCGGCGCTCACCGCCTTCTCGATGATGGCGCGGGCCACCGGCGGATGCTCCTCGAGCCAGGCGCCGAGATACTCGTTCACCACCTGCTTCACGATTCCTTCGACCTCGGAGTTGCCCAGCTTGGTCTTGGTCTGCCCCTCGAACTGGGGCTCCCGCACCTTCACGTGAAGCACGCAGGTGAGCCCCTCGCGGATGTCCTCGCCCGAGAGGCTGAACCCTTCCTTCTTGAGGAAGTCGCGCCGCTTGGCCACATCGTTCATCGTGCGGGTGAGCGCCGCGCGGAAGCCGGTGAGGTGGGTGCCGCCCTCGTGGGTGTTGATGTTGTTGACGAAGGTGAAGGTGTTTTCGTTGTACCCGTCCTCGTACTGCAGGGCGAGATCGACGTCGACGTCGTCCTTCACCGCGCTGAACGCGATCGGCTTGGCGTGCACCGGCTTCTTGTTCCGGTTGAGCCACTCGACGAACTGGACCAGGCCGCCCTTGGCGAGGAAGGTCTCGCTCTTGGCGGGCGTGTCGCGCTCGTCCTTGAGCGTGATCGAGATGCCCTTGTTGAGGAACGCGAGCTGGCGCAGCCGGTCGGCCAGCGTCTGGTAGTGGAACTCCAGCACCGTGAAGATCTCGGTGTCGGGCTTGAAGCGGACCGTGGTGCCGGTGCCGCGCGCCTTGCCCAGCACGTTGAGCTTCTTCACCGTCTTGCCGCGCACGAACGCCATGTGGTGGCGGCTGCCGTCGCGGTCCACCAGCACCTCGAGCCGCTCGGAAAGCGCGTTCACCACCGACACGCCGACCCCGTGGAGGCCGCCCGACACCTTGTAGGTGTTCTTGTCGAACTTGCCGCCGGCATGCAGCACGGTGAGCGCAAGCTCGACGCCCGGAATCTTCTCGGTCGGGTGGACGTCCACCGGGATGCCGCGGCCGTTGTCGGCCACGGTGATCGAGTTGTCCGGGTGGATGGTGACGGAGATCGTGTCGCAGTAGCCGGCCAGCGCCTCGTCGATCGAGTTATCGACCACCTCGTAGACGAGATGGTGCAGGCCGGTCTCGCTGGTCGAGCCGATGTACATGCCCGGCCGCTTGCGGACCGCGTCGAGGCCCTTGAGGACCGTGATCGCCTGCGCGTCGTACTGCGCGCCGGCGTCCCCGTTGCCGTTGCCGTGTGTCTCTCGCTCTCGTGCCATGGCGTCCTTTGTCGCTTAAGGCTGGCGCCGGTCCAGCGGACCGGGCACCCAGCGGATTTCTTTCACCCGTCCCGAGCGGCCCTGGTTGAGCCGCGCCAGGATGCGCGGGGCCATGAGGCCCAATTCGGTGGCCCAGGGCGCGCTCGCCACGTGAACCCGGAGCACGCCGTCGGGCGTGATGTACTGCGGCGCCGTGACGGCCGCGATCTGCGGGCCCACCAGCGCGGCCCACTCCTCGAGAATGGCGGCCTGCTGCACCCGCTTGGTGAGCCCGGCCCGCTGCAGGAAGCTGGCGAGCGCCTCCGCGAGCACGGTTGGTTGGCGATCGTCCTTCACTCGACCACGCTCCGCGCCGCCATTCCCGCCGAAGTCGCGCCGTCCGCCGCTACACGGCTCGAACCGGATCGGCCCGAAACCGTCCCCGCCGAAATGCTCCAGAGCTCGAGCTCCATGCCCGGCGGCAGCTCGTCGCGCCGGGGCGCCGTCACGAACACCTGCCGCTCGCCGCCCAGACCCAGTCGCCGTGCCAGGCGCTCCTGGCGCTCGCGGTCCAGCTCGGCGAATACATCGTCGAGCAGCAGCGCGGGCTCGGTGCCGTGCGCACGAGCCAAGGTGTCGGCCTCGAGCAGTTTGAGCGCAATGGCCGCGGTGCGCTGCTGGCCGGTCGAGCCGACATCGCGCAACGGCCGGCCGCCCACCTCCAGCACCAGGTCATCGCGCTGCGGGCCCACGGTCGTGGCGCCTCGCGCCCCATCCCGCGGCTCCGCGGCCGCGAGCGCCGGCGCCCACGCGGCGGGGTCAGCCAGATCCGCGCAGCCTCGGTAGCCGATCGACACCTGCTCCCGCTCGCCGAGGCACGCGAGCTCGGCCGGAAATCGGGCCGCGGCGCCCGCGGTCCACGCCAACCTGCGTTCCGTCACGACCGCTCCCGCGTCGCTCAGCACCCGGTCGAATGCCCGCGCCAGATTGGGGCGGCCCTGCCGGAGGGCGCCGTTCCGCTGCGCGAGCGCCGCCCGATAGCGGCCGAGCGCGGTGAGATACCGCGGGTCCGCCAGCGAGAGCACCCGGTCGAGATAGCGGCGCCGCTCCGCCGCCGGTCCGCCCGCGAGCCCCACGTCCACCGGCAGGAAGGCGACAGCGAGGCAGGAGCCTATGGCCCTTGCCACCCGGCGAATTTCTTCGCCGCCGATCGCGATGCGCTTTCGCCGCGGACCCGCCGAGTAGGTGGCCGTTACGACGCGGTCCGCCGCGCGCACCTCGACATGAAATCCGGGACCGCCAAACCCACCCACGTCGGCGTCGGTGGCGCCGCGGAATGAGCGGAAGAGCACGGGGTAGTAGAGCGCTTCCAGGAGGTTGGTCTTGCCCTGCCCGTTGGCGCCGAGGATCGCCACCCCTGCCGCCGGAAGGTCGCGGTCGAGGTCGGCGAGGTTCCGAAAACCCCGTGCAACCAGGCCTTGGAGCCTCACGTGAGCCCTCGTTTCGCAACCCCGAAAAATAGCCGATATAGGGAAAGAAATGCAGGGTCGTTAGCTTGTTCGGAGAGCCCTTTCATGCCCGATCCCTACCTCTTTGCACTCGCCCTGGGTGGCGCGGGCCTCGGCGCCATGGCGCTGCTCGGCGCGCATGGGCACGCGCCCGGCGCGCACGGCCACATCGGCGCGGACGGCCATGCGGCCGGCGGTGACGGCGCCGGGCACGGTGGCGCCGGCCATGGCGGCGCGGAGCACGCGGCCGCCGGCCATGGCACCACCCAAGGCAGCGGGGAAGCCCACGCCCCGCAGTGGCTCATGCTGCTCTCGCCCCGCGTCGCCTTCAGCGCGCTGATCGGATTCGGTGCCGTGGGGCTGGCACTCCGCGGTCTGCTCGGCGGACCGCTGCTGTTCCTCGCCGCGGTCGCGGGCGGCATCGCGTTCGAGGCGCTCCTTGTCCGGCCGCTCTGGGGGCTGCTGCTCCGCTTTGCCTCACAGCCTGCGCTCACCTTGGAGCACGGCATCATGGATGAGGCCCAGGCGGTGACCGGCTTCAGTCCTGACGGCGACGGGCTGGTGCGACTCGTGGTCGACGGTCAGGTGGTGCAGTTGCTCGGCAGCCTTGCCCCGGAGGACCGCGCCGCGGGCGTCCGGGTGCGGGCCGGCGACCGGCTCACGGTCGAGGCGGTGGACGCCTCCCGCCAGCGCTGCACCGTGTCGCGCCTCGGCCCCGCATGACGCATAGCGCGTAGCGCCGCGCGAAGCCCCGCAGCGTCTTTCCTTCTCGGAGCGTTTCCCATGGAACTCCTCGGCCCAGTGCTTCTCATCGCCATCGTCGTCCTCGGCGTCGTCGTGGTGCTTCCGCTCATTGTGAGCAGCATCCTGCGCAACGTGGAAGCCGGCACCATCCGTCTCGTGAGCTGGCTTCACGGGCACACGGTCATCTACCGCGGGCCCGGGAAGTCGAAGGAGATCCCGCTGCTCACGACCGGCACGACAATCTCGAGCAAGGTCATCAACATCGACCTCGACATCACCGACCAGACCGCGGACCTGGATGCAAGCGGCACCCCGCGTCCGATCAAGGTGCGCGTGCTCGCGAGCGCGATCGTCTCGGTGGGCGACACCGACGAGCTGATCAAGACCGCGGCCAACCGCTTCTTCTCCAAGCCGGACGGCGATCAGGTGAACACGCTCACCGACCTGCTCTCGAGCTCGGGCCGCCGCGCCATCAACCTGCTCACGCACGACCAGCTCTTCTCCGCCAAGACGGCGCCGGTGCGCGCGCTCCCATCGGGCGAGGGCGCGGCACCGGGTACCGCGCTCGCGCCGGCGCCGCCGCCGGGGCCGCCCGCACCCATCGGGAGCGTTGAGGACGATGACGATCCGCTTGCCGTGATCATCCGCAAGGCGTGCTCGCGCGAGCTCACCGATCTCGGCCTCATCTTCAACTCGCTCAACATCAAGGCGGTGCAGAGCGAGGTGGCCGAGGCGCGGCGGCGTCAGAGCGCCGCGGAGGCGCAGGCTAACGCCGAGATCGTTTCGGCGCAGCAGGCCCGGCGCTCGAAGGAGGCGCAACTCGACGCCGAGCGCGCCATCTCCGACAAGCAGCGCGAGCTGGAGCAGACCAAGGCCTCGAACGCGGCGCTCGTCGCGGCGGCCGAGGCGAAGAAGCAGGACGCGCTGGCGGTGCAGCGCGCCTCGGAGCTGGATGCGACGCAGATCGCGCAGGCCAAGGCCGACGCCGAGCGGGTACGGATCGAGGCGCAGGCTGCGGCGGAGGCGGAGGCGATCCGGATCACGACGGTGGCGACGGCGCAGGCTGAAAGCATCCGAAAGGTGAACGAGGCGATCCGGGAGGGCGGGGAATCGTACTTCCGTTACCGGCAGATCGAGATGCTGCCGCAGATCGCGCCCGTCATCGCGGAGGCGCTGGCGGAGGCGAAGCTCGTCACGATCGCGGGCGACGGTGGCGCGCCCGAGGCGACGACCCAGCAGATCAGCGGGGTGATCCAGACGGTGCTGGCGGCGCAGCTCGTGGCCAAGAGCGGGATGCTCGATCCCGTGGCGCCCCAACCTGTATCGCCGAGGCCGGTGACGCGGGGCGACGGGGCGAAGCAGGGGTAGCGCCGCCCCGCCGCCCCGCGCGCTACTTCCCCTCGAACCGAGGCGCCCGCTTCTCCAGAAACGCCGACGTGCCCTCGCGCATGTCGGCGGTCCCTGAGAGCAGGCCGAACAGGTTCGCTTCGAAGCGCAGCGCGTCGTCGAGCGGGAGGTCGAGCCCCGCGTCCACCGCCTCGAGCACGGCGCGCAGCGCCAGTGGCCCCTGGGCGAGGATCGTGCGCATCAGCGCTTCGCTCTCCGCCATCAGCCGGTCCGCCGGCACCACGCGGTTTACCAGCCCGATGCGCCATGCCTCCTGTGCGCCGATCATGTCCCCCGTGAGCAAGAGCTCGAGCGCGCGCCCCCGTCCCACGAGCCTCGGCAGCCGCACCGTCCCGCCGTAGCCGGGCGCGAGCCCGAGCTTGACTTCGGGCTGCCCGAACTTTGCCGTCTCGCTCGCCACGCGCAGGTGGCACGCCATCGCAAGCTCGCACCCACCGCCCAGCGCGAACCCGTTCACCGCCGCGATCACCGGTTTGCCGCACCGCTCCAGGCGCCGCATCATGCGTTGGCCCGCCTGCGCGCGCGCCTTGCCTTCCATTGGCCCCTGCTGTGCCAGCTCCGCGATGTCCGCACCGGCCACGAATGCCTTGCCGCCGGCGCCGGTGAGGATCACTCCACCCACCGCGGCGTCGCTCTCGATGTGACTCACCGCATCGTCCAGCTCGGCGATGACGCTTGCGTTGAGCGCGTTCAACTTGTCGGGGCGATTGATCGTGACTCGGGCGATCCCGCCGGCCACCTCGTAGAGCAACGCCGTGAATGTCATGCCGGAAGCTAACGCGCGACGAGAACCCGCAAAACGCCCCGCGTGCGCTGCCAGCCGTTGCACCCGACGCATCATGCGCCCAGCGAGGCGCCTCGTGGTATGTGCCTTGCCCCACGCGAGGCCGCTCGTGCTGGCGTTCCGCGTACCGCGCGATTCCACGCACAGTTGCCTCGCCGCCCTGGCGCGCGAGGTGTGGGATCGGGCGACGGCCGGATTGATCCGCGCCGTGGTACCGTCGCATGGCATTCACCCGAACCCGGAGCCTCTCATGAAGTCCGCGCGCGCACTCTCCGCTCTCCTGCTGGCCTCGCTGCTCGCGACCGTCGTGAGCTGCTCCTCCGGGAACGGGCCGACGGCCCCGACCGAGCCTGCCGCTCCATCCAACCTGCTCGGCAGCGCCGGCGGCGGCCTGCTGGGCACCGGCATCGGCGCCGGCCTGCTCGCGTGCAAGCCGCTGCCGTATGCCTACACCGAGCAGACGATCGGTCCGGCGGGCGGCACGATCGACGTCGGTCCGCACGCGCTCACGATTCCGGCCGGCGCGCTGACCGCCCCGGTGCTGATCACGGCGGAGGCGCCGGTGAGCACCGTGAACTCCGTCAAGTTCGGGCCCGAGGGGCTGCACTTCGCCGGCGGTCATCCGGCGCGCCTCACGATGAGCTACGCCAACTGCCCGCTCCTCGGCCAGCTGCTGCCGAAGCGGATCGCGTACACCAGCGACCTGCTCCGGATCCTCTCGTATCTGATCTCGGCGGACGATCTCCTCACCCACCACGTTAGCGCCGATGTGGAGCACTTCTCGCGCTACGCGGTCGCGTGGTGATCCTCCGGCCTTTCCGTTGACCGTCCGATGAACCCGCAACCGGTTCCCCCGCCCGCCCGCAATGCACCGCGGGCGGGCGGCTCCGTTGCCGCCGACGTGCTCCGCCAGGCGCGCGACCGGGAGCATTATGGCGCCCTGACGGAGGCGGCGGCGGGATACGATGCCGCAGCGGCGCTCGCACGGCGCGAGGGCAACCTGGCGATCGTCTCGGAAGCCATGCGCTGCCGCGCCGTGGTGCACCACCACGCGAACGAGCGAGCCGAAGCGCTCCGCCTCTGTCGCGCGAGCCACGAGGTTGCGCGGCAGCTCGGCGACGACCTCCTGAGCGCCGAGGCGCTCAACGCACTCGGCGGCATGCAGCTCGAGGCCGGCGATGTCGACGCGGCGCACGAGAGCTTTCGCCAGGCATCGCGGCTCGCCGGCGCCCGCGCCGAGCTCTGCGCGCGCATCGAGCAGAACCTCGGCATCGTCGCCAACATTCGCGGCGACCTCGACGGGGCGCGGAGCCACTACGCTCGTGCGCTCGCCGCCCATCGCGCAGCCGGCGCCAACCGCGGGTGCGCCATCGTCGAGCACAATCTCGGCATGGTCTGCGCCGACCAGCGGCGCTGGCGCGAGGCGGCGGGACACTACGAGCGGAGCATGGCGCTCGCCCGCGCCCTGCCCGACCGTCACCTCGAGGGTCTCTGCCTGTTGAACGGCGCCGAGGCCCTCCTTGCGCTGGACCAGCCGGAAGAGGCGCAGCGACAAGCGGAGGGTGCGCTCCGGATCTTCGAGGAGCTCGGCACTCGGCTCGACATGGCGGATGCGTTCAAGGTGCTCGGCATGGTGCTGGCGAGCGCCGGGCGCGCCGCGGCGGCGGAGTGGCGGCTGCAATCGGCCATCGAGCTGGCGGCCAGCACCGGATCGCTCCTGAGCGAGGCCGAGGCCTCCCGCGAGCTTGCGGTGCTGTACCGCTCGATCGGCCGGCCGCGCCCTGCGCTCGCGCTGCTCACCTCGGCGCACAGCCTCTTTTCGCGAGTGGGCGCCCGCGGTGACCTGGCGGACCTGCGTGCCACGCTGGGCGAGCTGGAGGACGCCTACCTTGCCGCCGTGCTTGCCGATCCGTCGCTCACGTCCGACGGCGACGGCGGCCCCGGCCATGGCGCGCGGGTCGCGGCGTACGCGCTGCGCGTGGCCGACGCGCTCGGCCTCGACGCCACCGACCGCGCGACGCTCCGCATCGGCGCGCACCTGCACCATGTGGGGCTCGAATGTCTCGCGGGGCTCGACTGTCCCTGGCCGATCGCGCCGATCGTCCGCTCGCACCGCGAGAAGTACGACGGCAGCGGCTATCCCGACGGTCTCGCCGGCGATGCGATTCCGCTGCACGCGCAGATGGTCTGCATCGCCGACGTGTACGACGCACTCACCAGCGAGCGGAGCTGCCGCACGGCGCTCGCCCCGCGCGACGCGGTCGCGCGCATGCGCGAGGTGGCGCACTGGTGGCGGCCCGACGTGCTCGCCGCGTTCCTCCGCTGCGTCGCGGATCGGCCGGAACTAGCCGCGTAGCGCTGGATTCGCGCTATCTTGATTCTCGCCATGACGTCCATCCGCCCCATCGCGTGGACCGCCGCGCGCGGCATCCGCCTGCTCGACCAGACCCGCCTTCCGACCGAGGAGCGCTACCTCGAGCTCACCTCAGTGATGGATGTGGCCGAGGCCATCCGCATGCTCCGCGTCCGCGGGGCGCCGCTCATCGGCATCGCGGCGGCGATGGGAGTGGTGCAGGCGCTCGACGAGCGGAAGATCGCCCGAAGCGACGCGCTCGCCCGCGTGGACGAGGCGTGCCGTACGCTGGCCGCCACGCGACCCACCGCGGTGAACCTGCGTTGGGCGCTCGACCGGACGCAGCGCCGGGCGCACGCTACGCCGGGCGACGGCGCGGCAATTCGGGCCTCGCTCATCGACGAGGCGCAGGCGATCTGGGACGAGGACCGCGCGATGTGCGACCGCATCGGGCAGCTCGGTCTGCCGCTCGTGCCCGACGGCGCCACCGTGTGCACGGTCTGCAACGCCGGCGCGCTTGCGACCGGCGGCATCGGCACCGCGCTCGCGCCCATCTACGCGGCACACGCGGCCGGGCGCTCGGTGCGCGTCATCGTTCCGGAAACCCGGCCGCTGCTCCAGGGGAGCCGGCTCACCGCGTGGGAGCTGTCGCGCGCCGGGGTTCCGTGCACCGTCGTCACCGACAACATGGTGGCGAGCCGGCTGAGGCGCGGGGACGTCGCCTGCGCCATCGTGGGCGCGGACCGGATCGCGGCCAACGGCGACGTGGCGAACAAGATCGGCACCTACGCGCTGGCGCTCGCCGCGCGGGCGCACGGGGTGCCGCTCTACGTGGCGGCGCCGAGCTCGACGGTGGACCTCGCCACGCCCGACGGCGCGAACATTCCGATCGAGGAGCGCGCGGCCGACGAGGTGACGTGCTGGGGTGCCCGGCCGACGGCACCGAGCGGCGTGTCGGTGTGGAACCCGGCATTCGACGTGACGCCGGCCGAGCTGGTGGCGGGAATCATTACCGATCGGGGACTGCTGGCGCCGGGCGCAATTGCCGAGGTTGCGCACACGACGCCGGCGTAGCGGACGGCACGCCGGTCGCGAGATGCCTTCCATCCTCGCCCTCGACCAGGGCACCACCGGTTCCACCGCGCTCGTCGTGCACCAGGACGGGACGGTCCTCGGCCGCGGCTACCGCGAATTCCCTCAGCACTACCCTGAGCCGGGCTGGGTGGAGCACGATCCCGATGACCTCGTCCGCTCCTCGCTCGAGGCGATGCGCGAGGCGATGGACCAGGCCCGCGCCCGCGGCGAGCGGCCCGCCGGACTCGGCATCACCAACCAGCGCGAAACCGTGGTGCTCTGGGATCGCCGCAGCCTCCGACCCGTCGCACCCGCGATCGTCTGGCAGGACCGCCGCACCACCGGGCGCTGCCGCGAGCTGCGGGATTCGGGCGCCGAGACGCTGCTGCGCGAGCGCACCGGGCTCGTGGCCGATCCCTATTTCTCCGCCACCAAGCTCGAGTGGCTTTTGAGAGACGCGTCGCTCCGCCGCCGCGCCGAGCGGGGCGAGCTGGCGGGGGGCACGGTCGAGAGCTGGCTCGTGGCGCGGCTCACGGGCGGGCGCGCCCACGTCACCGACCACACCAACGCCTCGCGCACCCTGCTCTACGGGCTCGCCGCGCGCGAGTGGGACCCCGAGCTGCTCCGCCTCTTCGGCGTGCCGCGCGAGCTGTTGCCCAGCATCGTGCGGTCGGCCGGCGTCGTCGGTGAGACGGAGCCCGAGCATCTCGGCGCGGCGCTCCCGATCGCGGGCTTGGCCGGCGACCAGCAGGCTGCGCTCTACGGCCAGGGCTGCTGCACCGAGGGGCTCGCGAAGAACACCTACGGCACCGGCGCCTTCCTGCTGGTCTATCGCGGCGCCGAGCTGCCGATTCCGGGCGCCGGAATCCTCGCGACGGCAGCGTGCGGACCGCGCGGCGAGCCGGCGTACGCGCTCGAGGGGAGCGTCTTCATAGCGGGCGCCGCGGTGCAGTGGCTGCGCGACGGCCTCGGCCTCATCGCCCACGCGGCCGACACCGAAGCGCTTGCCCGGAGCGTCGAGGACACCGGCGGCGTCACCTTCGTGCCGGCGTTCGTCGGCCTCGGCACGCCCCACTGGGAGCCGGCGGCACGCGGCACCATCACCGGCCTCACCCGCGGCACCACCCGCGCCCACCTCGCGCGCGCGGCGCTCGAGGCGATGGCATACAGCAGCGCCGACCTGCTCCGCGCAATGGCGGCCGACGGGTCCGGAGATGCGCCGCTCGACGTTCCGGCGCTCAGGGTGGACGGCGGCGCCTCCGCCAACAACTGGCTGATGCAGTTTCAGGCGGACGTGCTGGGCCTGCCCGCCGAGCGTCCCGATCTCATCGAGACAACGGCGCTCGGCGCGGCCGGGCTCGCCGGCGTCGCGCTCGGCATCTGGGAGTCGGTGGATCAGTTCGAGGCAGGCCGGCGGTTCACCCGCTTCGAGCCCCGGATTACAGACGCCGAGCGGGCATCGCGCCTCAGCGCCTGGGAGCGCGCGGTCGGGGCCGCGCTCGCATGGGCGCGCGGCTGAGGGGTGAGGCCCCCGGGGCTCCGCTCTCTATATATTGGGTTACCGTGCTTGCACCGGAGCGCTTCATGAAGGCTGGGCACAAGTTTCTCCTCGGCGCGCTGCTCATCGTGGGCAGCGTCGGGTTTCTCATTACGGAAGGGGTAAAGGAAACCGGCACCTACTTCCTCACGCCCACCGAGCTCGCGGCCAAGACCCAGGCCGACCCCACCTTCGTCGAAAACGTGGGCTTCAAAGTCGGCGCCAAGGTGGTGCCCGGCTCGGTCCGCCGCGACGAGGCGAGCCGCACCATCGACTTCAAGGTGTCGGATGGGGTGAAGACCTACGCCGTCACCTATCACGGCCTGGTGCCCGACACCTTCACCGACGCCGACGACATCGACGTCGTGGTGGAGGGCCGGCTCGGACGGGACGGCGTCATCCGCGCCACCGACGTCCTCGCCAAGTGCGGCTCGCGCTACGAGGCCAAGTTCGCCACCAGGAAGGCATGACCCTCCTCGGAAACTTCGCGCTCTGGACGGCGCTGCTGGTGGCACTTTGGTGCGCCGGCATCGCGTTCTCCGGCCGCTGGCGCGACCGGCCCGAGCTGGCCCGCGCGGTCACCCGCTCGGTGTATGCCGTGCTCCTCTGCCTGCTCGTGGCCTCGGTATCGCTCTGGAAGGGGCTCATCAGCCACGACTTCAACATCGAGTACGTGGCGTCGTACACCTCGCGCAACCTGCCGCCGTACTACATCGTCTCCGCGTTCTGGGCAGGGCAGAAGGGCTCGCTGCTCTTCTGGGCCGTGGTGCTCTCGATCTTCGCGAGCGCCGCGCAGTTCCTCACCTCGCGCCGCTACGCGGACCTGCTGCCGTACGTGGCCGGGGTCACCTCGTCGGTGGTGGCGTTCTTCGTGAGCGTGATGATCTTCGCGGCCAATCCGTTCGCGCGGCTCGCGTTCACGCCGGCGGACGGCCGCGGGCTCAACCCGCAGCTCCAGAACGTCGGCATGGTGATCCACCCGCCGATGCTCTACCTCGGCTACATCAGCATCACCATTCCGTTCGCCTTTGCCGTGGCCGCGCTGCTCTCGCGGCGGCTCGACACCGGCTGGCTGCACGCGATCCGCAAGTGGACGCTCGTCTCCTGGCTCTTTCTCTCGATCGGCATCACCCTCGGCATGTGGTGGGCGTACGTCGAGCTGGGCTGGGGCGGCTACTGGGCCTGGGACCCGGTGGAGAACGCGAGCCTGCTGCCGTGGCTCACCATGACGGCGTTCCTCCACTCCGTGATGATCCAGGAAAAGCGCGGCATGCTGAAGCGCTGGAACCTGGGGCTCATCATCGGGACGTTCCTGCTCAGCGTGTTCGGCACCTTCATCACGCGTTCCGGCGTGATCTCGAGCGTGCACAGCTTCACCCAGTCGAACGTGGGGTACTTCTTCCTCGCGTTCCTGGTGGCGGCCGCGGTCCTCTCGTTCACGCTGCTCTACACCCGCTGGCCCCTGCTCGAGGCCGAGGTCCAGCTCGACTCGGTGGTGAGCCGCGAGGCGGCGTTCCTGTTCAACAACCTGCTGCTCGTGGGCATCGCGTTCTCGGTGCTCTGGGGGACGCTCTTCCCGATCCTCTCGGAGGCGGTGCGCGGCACCAAGATCACGGTCGGGGCGCCCTTCTTCAATCGGGTGAACGTGCCGCTCGGGCTGCTGCTGCTGGCGCTCACGGGCGTCGGGCCGCTCATCGCCTGGCGCAAGGCGTCGCTCAATAACCTGAGGCGCCAGTTCGTCGCGCCCGGACTCGCCGGCCTCGCGACGCTCGCGGCGTTCCTCGCCGCCGGGATGCGCGATCCGTATCCGCTCATCGCGCTCGCACTCGCCGGTTTCGTGGCGGGCACGGTGGTGCAGGAGTTCTGGCGCGGCGTGCGCGCGCGGGTGCGCATCCACGCGGAGGCGGCGCCGGTGGCGCTCGTCCGGCTCATCGGGCGCAACCGCCGGCGGTACGGCGGGTACATCGTGCACGTCGGCATACTCATTTATTTCGTCGCCTTTGCGGGCATGGCGTTCAAGCAGGAGCGCGAAGCGACGCTCAAGCCGGGGCAGTCGGTCGACGTCCGGAGCCCGTTCGGCTACACCTACCGGTTCACCCACATGGGTGTCTCGCAGTACGAGGCGCTCAATCGGGTGGTGAGCGCCGCCACGGTCGAGGTCTCGCGGGACGGGAAGCGCATCGGGCTCATCACCTCGGAAAAGCGGCAGTACGTGGACGGCCTCAAGCGGCCCACCTTCGAGCCCTCCACCGAGGTCGGCATCCGGAGCGGCTTGAGGGAGGACCTTTACGTCGTGTTCGCCGGGTCGGTGAACGGCAGCGAAGAGGCCGTGTACCGGTTCAACGTGAATCCGCTGGTCTGGTGGGTATGGTTCGGCGGATTCGTGCTGGCGTTCGGCGGCATCGTGACCATGTGGCCGGGCGGCGGACCGACGATCCAGGCGCGGCCTCGGCGTGCGCCGGTGCAGGCGGGCTACGAGGTGGCATTGGCAGGGGAGGCACGGTGAACCGCCGGCGATTCCTTCAGGCGGGCGCGGCACGGATCGGGGCCGGTGCGCTCGGCCTTTCCGCGGCTGCTGGCGCGGCAGCCGGCATGGCACCGCTGGAGCGGCTCCTCGGCCAGCAGCCGGGGCAGGAGCCGCTCGCGGGCCAAGGAGCCAACGGCAGCCTGCGCGATCCGGATGCCGCTGGCCGACCGCTCAGCGCCACCACCGCCGCCGACAACGACGAAGCGATCAAGCAAATCGAGCAGCACCTGCACTGCACCTGCGGCTGCAATCTCGACATCTACACCTGCCGGACCACCGACTTTTCGTGCAGCTACTCGCCCGAGCTGCACAAGGAAGTGGTGGCACTCTACGACAGCGGCAAGACGGCGCAGCAGATCGTCGATGCCTTCGTCGCCAAGTACGGCGAGAAGGTGCTCATGGCGCCGCCGGCCGAGGGGTTCAACCTGGCCGGGTATCTGGTGCCGGGGGCGCTCATC
>DASUJH010000003.1 GCA_036279355.1 Gemmatimonadales bacterium | reverse complement strand
CAGGTTGCCGATCAGGGCGGCGTAGATGACGGTCCTGGACTGTGAGCTCGCGGCCATGGGGCCTCTCGGAATCCTCGCGGCCGCGCTATCGCGCGGCTCGCGCCGATGGGCGGCGCGGCGGCCGGATCCCCACGCGCTCATCAGTGCGGGCGAACCCAGTCGGGGAGCTGGCCGGAGGAGGCGCGCCACTCCACGCCGTGCGGGAGCGGGCCGGTCTGCTCCCGCGCGTCCTCCGGCTCGAGCGAGTTGACGCACACGGCGTACGCCGCCCCGGGTCCGAACACCCGCCACGCGCCCCACACGGCGAGTCGCAGCGCCTCGAAGCCTTCGTGCGCCACGTCGCCGATGGTCCAGCGGATTCCCACCCGACGCCCCACGCTCACCGCTTCGATCCATCCATGCATGCAGAAGAGCGATGGAGGCGTCGGCTGTCCGTGAGTCGTGTCACCGGGTACAGCCTCGGCGTGACGCAGGGCCTTTTCCGTGGGCGGCACCGTTCCTCATCTTGGGCCGATGGAGCAGCCCGACCGCTCGCAGTCGCCGATTCAGTTGCTGCCCGCGCCCTCGGCGCGGGTGTTGCCGTCGGCCGTGCTGAGCGTGGCGATGCACGCGGTGCTGATCGCACTCGTGGTCTGGGCCGCCGGACGCTTCGCCTCGCGGCACCCGGCGAGCGTGGCCGCGCGAAGGGTGCACCAGCACACGCTGCACTTCATCTCCCTGATGCCGGTGCCGCCGCGACCGGCCGACCCGCCGGCCACATCCCGGGTGGCGCACGCGGCGCGTCATGCGCACCACATGCGGCGTGGCCATGCGGCCCTTGCGCTCCTGGTGCGGATGCCGAGGGTGGTCGTCCTGGGCAGTGAAGCCTCGACGCCCGAGCCCGACCCGCCGATCGGGGGGCTCCTGCACGTAGCAGTCGGCGCGCGACTTGGCGAGTTGGCGCGTGAAGTGCTGCCGGCCAATCGGATGGGCGACGGGAGCGCGGCCGCGGGCGCCGACCTCAAGGTGGTCGAGCTGCGCTCCGCCACGGCCACAGCCTGTCCCGTGCTGCGCCGCCCGCCCGGCGCCGATGACGAGGATCTCACCGTCACCGCGGCGTTCGAGGTCGACAGTGCGGGGATGGTGGATCCTGCGACGCTCCGCATGCTCGAGCTGCCGGGCCAGCCCCGGACCGAGTACGGGATCTATTCCCACCTGTTCGCCGTGACCACGCGGGTGAAGGTCGATCGGGACCTGCCCGACGTGAACGCGCCCTACGATTCCGCCCTCGCCGACGACATGGCGCGACACGTGGCCGAGCTGCGCTTCCGGCCTGCACTCCGGAATGGGCGGCCGACGCGGGCGAGCGTGCTCATCACCTGCCAGCCGGCCTGAACCTCGGGTCAAGGCGTGAGTCGCGCACGCCGCAACAACTGCGCGTTCACGGCCACGATCACGGTGCTGGCCGACATGAGTATCGCCGCTACCGCCGGCGAGAGCACGACGCCCCAGCGCGCGAACACTCCGGCCGCCGCGGGAATCGCGATGACGTTGTACCCCGCGGCCCACCAGAGATTCTGCACCATCTTGCGATAGCTCGCCCTCGAAAGACCCACGATCCGCGCCACGTCGCGCGGGTCGTTCCGGACGAGCACGATGTCGCCCGCCTCGACGGCCACGTCGGTGCCCGCGCCGATCGCGATCCCCACGTCGGCCACGACGATCGCCGGGGCATCGTTCACCCCATCTCCCACCATCGCCACCCGCTCGCCCGCGCGCTGGAGCGCCTCGATCCGCGCGGCCTTCTGGTCGGGCAGTACGCCGGAGAACACCGTGTCGATGGCAAGCGCTCGCGCCACCGCGTCCGCCACCGGCTTCGCGTCCCCGGTCAGCATCGCCACCTTCATGCCCTGCGCGTGCAGTCGGTGCACCGCTTCCGCCGACTCCGGCCGGATGGCGTCGGCCACGGCAAAGGCCGCGAGCGCGCGGGCGCCGTCGAGCAGGTAGATGACTCCCTCGCCGCGCGCCGCCGCGTCGCGGGCGAATGCGGTGAGGGCCGGCGGCGGCGCGACGCCGGCCTGCTCGATCAGGTTGGGGCCGCCCACCGCGAGCCGCCGTCCGTCCACCACCGCGGTGACGCCGCGGCCCGGTTCGGCGCGGAAGTCGCCCGCCGCGGGCACGGCAATGCCGCGCTCCGCCGCCGTGGCGACCACCGCGCGCGCCACCGGGTGCTCGGCGTCGTGCTCGACGGCGGCCGCGAGCCGAAGCGCGTCCGCTTCGGCCACGCCGTCGGCTGCGCGAATGGCCACCACGCGGTGCTCGCCCCGCGTGAGGGTGCCCGTCTTGTCGAAGACCACCGACGTGAGCTTCCGCGCCGCCTCGAGGCCCCGGCGGTCGCGCACCAGGAGCCCGCTCCGGGCGCCCAGCGTGGTCGAGATCGCGATGACGAGCGGAACGGCGAGCCCCAGCGCGTGCGGGCACGCGATCACGAGCACCGAGACGAGCCGCTCGACGGCGTATGCCGCCGCCGCGCCCAGCGCGAGCCAGCCGATCAGGGTGGCTGCGCCCGCCACGAGCGCCGCCACGGTGAGCCAGAACGCCGCGCGGTCGGCCAGCGCCTGGGCCCGCGAGCGCGATGCCTGCGCCTCCGCCACGAGCCGCATGATGCCGGCGAGCGCCGTCCGCTCGCCCGTCCCCATGATCACCACGCGCAGTGCGCCCGTGCCATTGATGGTCCCTGCGATCACCCGGTCGCCGGGGTGTTTCGGGACGGGGCGCGACTCGCCGGTCAGCACGGCTTCGTTCACCTCGCTCGTGCCGCTCTGCACCTCGCCGTCGGCCGGCACGCTCTGGCCGGGCCGGACCAGCACGCGATCGCCCTCGCGCAGCGACCCGAGCGGAACGTCTTCCAGGCGCTCGGCGCCCGCCGGGTCGGTCGTGATTCGAGTGGCGTGTCCGGGCAGCAGCTTCGCCAGCTCGTGCAGCGCGCCCTGGGCCTGGGTCACGGACCGCATCTCGATCCAGTGTCCCAGCACCATGATGGTGACGAGGGTCGCGAGCTCTTCCCAGAGCGGCATGCCCCGGAAGCCGAGCGTCACGGCGACGCTGAAGAGAAACGCCACCGTGATCGCGAGTGCGATCAGCGTCATCATTCCGGGCAAGCGCGCCCGGAGCTCGCGCACCGCTCCGGCGAGAAACGGCCGGCCGCCGTAGATGAAGACGAGCGTCCCGAACACCGCCGGGATCCAGCGCGCGCCAGGGATGGCGGGCGGGTGGAAGCCGAGCACGTTCTGGAGCATGTGACCCCAGATGAGCGTCGGGATGGTGAAGAGGAGGCTCAGCCAGAACCGGTCGCGGAACATCGCCACGCTGTGGCCGGCGTGCGGGTCGTGGGCGGCATGTCCGGTCTCGCGCGCCTGTGCGGGCGGGGCCGTGGCCGGGCCGACGATGTCTGCGTGGTGATCGTGGTGTTGGTGCACGCGCCCCACCTCCACATCCGCTTGCAGTAAGCTACGGCGGATCGGCCCAACAGGCGCGAGTGGGGCCAACTGGCACGAGACCATGTGTGGCGATATGATCCACCGCGCGCCTCGCCGGACGCAGGGCGCCGACCCTCGCTCCGGAGCACCGTGACTGTCTCCGCCATTCGCGCGCTGTTAGCCGGCGCCGCCCTGACCTGCGCATCCGGCGCCAGCGCCCAGCAAGTCACCGGGCACGCCGCCGCCACCGCCGACACCTTCACCCACGCCGACACCGTCCGCGGCAGCATCACGCCCGAGCGCGCCTGGTGGGACGTGACGTTCTACGACCTGCGCGTCGCGATCGACCCCGCCGACAGCACGCTCCGCGGCTCGAACGCGATCACCTACCGCGTGACCGGCATGCCGCCACACGCGGGACGGGGCGCAATGCAGATCGATCTCCAGGCGCCGCTCGCGATCGACAGCGTGACGGAGGACGGCCACCGCCTCGATTTCCGGCGCGACGGGAACACCTGGTTCGTCACACCGGCGGCGCGCGAGCCGCGGGGGCGGAGCAGGACGGTGACCGTCTACTATCACGGCCGCCCGCGCGTCGCCGCCAGGCCGCCCTGGGACGGCGGGCTGGTCTGGGCGCGCGACTCGGCGGGCGCGCCGTGGATCGGCACCGCGAGCGAAGGCATCGGCGCCAGCATCTGGTGGCCCAACAAGGACACCTGGGCCGACGAGCCCGACAGCCAGCGGACGGCGCTCACCGTGCCCGATTCGCTCCAGGCAATTGCCAACGGGCGTCTCCGCACGGTCACGCCGCACGGCGACGGCACCACCACCTGGGAGTGGGTCGTCACCAATCCGATCAACAACTACGACGTGGCCGCGTACGCCGGGCACTACGCCGAGCTCGACTCCGTGTATCAGGGCGAGCGCGGCCCGCTCACGCTCGCCTTCCGGCCGCTCGCCGCGCACGTGGATACGGCACGGGTCCAGTTCCGGCAGGTTGCGCCGATGCTGCAATGCTTCGAGCACTGGTTCGGTCCCTACCCGTGGTATCGCGACGGCTATCAGCTCGTCGAGTCGCCCTACCTCGGCATGGAGCATCAGAGCGCGGTGGCGTACGGCAACGATTACCTGAACGGCTATCTCGGCCGCGATCTCTCGGGCACGGGTTGGGGTCTCCGGTGGGATTTCATCATCGTGCACGAGAGCGCGCACGAGTGGTGGGGCAACAACATCACGGCCGCCGACATCGCGGACATGTGGATCCACGAAGCGTTCGCCGCGTACGCCGAGGCGCTCTACACGGAGTGCCGGTTCGGGAAGGCGGCGGGCGCGGCGTACGTCATCGGCACCCGGAAGCGGATCGAGAACGACCGGCCGATCGTCGGCCACTACGGTGTGAACGACGAGGGCTCGGGCGACATGTACTACAAGGGCGCCAACATGCTGCACACGATCCGGCAGCTCGTGGGGAACGACAGCACCTGGCGCGCGGTGCTGCGGGGACTCAACCAGACGTTCCGGCACCGGGTCGTGACCGGGCGGCAGGTGGAGGAGTACATGAGCGCGCACACCGGCGTTGATTTGAGCCGGGTGTTCGCGCAGTATCTCACGACGACGAAGGTGCCGACGCTCGAATACAGGCTGAGCGGCGATACGCTGAGTTATCGCTGGACCGACGTGGTGCCGGGGTTCGACATGCCGGTGCGGGTGACGCTCGGCGGCGACCGCACCATGACGCTCGAGCCGCGGGAAACGTGGCGGTCGGCGGTGGTGGCGATCTCGGCCCCGGAGCAGCTCAGCGTCGACGACGATTACTACGTCCGGGCAGCGAGCTCCGCGCGGCCTCCAGGCGTCACCCGCTGAAACGCATTCACGTCAGGGCACTTCGCGAGCAGGCAACCGCAACCAGCAGGGACGGAGGATGGCCATGCCGGCACCGCTGCGCGCGATACTGCCGCAACCGGCGGGGCAGACGCTCCCGGGGGCCGCGCTCAGCGTCGTGACGCACGCGGCGCTCATCGCGTTCGCCGTGATGCGGGTCGCGGCACCGGCGGCGTCGCGCCGCACGCACGCGCCGCTCCGCGCTCAGCGGGTCGAGACGGTGCGGTACGTCGCGCTCGCCCCGCCGCCGACGCCGGTCCCCGTGGCGCCGCGCGCCACCGCGCCGCACCCGCGCTCGCGGCCCACCCCGCCGCCCGACGCAATCCCCACGGAGCTCCGCCAGCCGCGGGTCACGGTGGAGGAGAGTGACTCGGCGGACGACCCGCCGGCCGAGGATCAGCTCGCGGGCCTCACGCAAGCGGTGCAGCGCGCTCCGCTCCAGGCGACGCCGCCGGCCGCGCCTCAGGCCGAGAACGCCGGCGGCGCGGCCGAGGACGTCCCGGGGAGTCTCAGAGTCGTAGAGCTGCGCACGCCCACGTCCACCGCGTGCCCGGTGCTGCGCCGCCGGCCGGGCATGGGCGACGAGGAGGTCCACGTGACGGTAGCGTTCGAGGTGGACAGCCTGGGCGCCGTGGACTCCTCGACCATTCGCGTGCT